>NZ_FVZN01000010.1 GCF_900168685.1 Solibacillus isronensis
AAATTTCCGCTCGACTTGCATGTATTAGGCACGCCGCCAGCGTTCGTCCTGAGCCAGGATCAAACTCTCCATAAAAGTAGTTTGAAAGCTCATTTGCTTTGCTAGCGATCCAACTTCGTTAGAAGTTAGAATCTATTGTTTGCTTCATTTAAGAAGCTTGTTTCATTAACGTTGCTTGTTCAGTTTTCAAGGTTCATTTTGTTTCAATGTCGTTTTAGCGACTCCTCTAATTTAACATCTCTGTTTCTTTTTGTCAACAACTTTTTTGAAAAAGTTTTTTTGAAGAAATTCGAGAAAGTAATTTAGTTGTTATCAAGTACGTCTTAGCGACATTTAATATATTACAATACTTTCAATGTTTTCGTCAACACTTTTTTAAAAATAATTTCAGAGCGTTTTTAAACGCTCTGATTAATATACTATAACCCGTACTCAGATTCAATATAATGTCTGTCTACATAATAGTTCCTGTGGAAGATCGCTTCGTTTTTAGCGATAACCGTTTCCACCAGAATTAGCTCTCTTTCAATTAAGTATTCAACAAACACTTCCAAGTCCACAGAGTAATAACTCAACTCAGGATGATCATGCAATTGCTGAATCGTCCATGAAGGTTGTGCAAGCATTGTTTCTAAAATATGTTGCGCCCCATCCGTAGTTCTGGAATTTATTAAAAACTCACCGGCTAAAAATAATAACTCCAGACGCTTCTCGAGACTTTCGTTGCTCATAATTAATTCTTCATATAATTTATAAATTGCAGGGTCATTGCGTTTCACCTGGGCCCAAACTGTCACTTCAGGATAATGCCCGCTATCAATAATCGATAATCTTCCTAAATGATGTAATGAAGCAACTACATGATTGTACGCATCTAAAAAATGACCATCTTCAAATAATTCTTTTCCTTCTTTATAACGGCGGATTAACTTGGCAAACTGGATACCTGTTTTTAATTTACGACCGAAGAATGGGAACTCTTGCAATTCAGAACGTAGTTTATATAGAAACTCATTGCGGTCAAACATAACTTTACCGTGGAAAAGCCAATCAACTAACCGCTTATGCGAACCAATGAAAATCCATTTACGCAAACGTTCCTCCGTTAAAATATGCATCACCATTTTCGCTTCACCATATGAATAGTGTTTCGAATAAATAGGCTTATCACTTTCTTTTACAATAATTAAAAGAACCGAATCAAATGTATCGGTCATATTCTCAGCACCTTCACGCTTGTTTATCAATATTACTCCAAGCGTTTCCGGCTGACTTGCACGTTCCTGATAAATCGGTCTTAAAATATGTTCCATTGTTATCCCCCTATAAAGTTTACCTTCTATATAATGTCATTGTAGATGCTATAAGATAAATTAACTAGTATTACGCTGATAAACTTTCAACCATGCGGAAAGTCCATCATTCCCTCATATCAAATAATATAAATCCCGTTATTTTTTCTTTCGCCATTCATTTCTAAAAACCCTTCATTTAAACATTTTTAAATAGTATTAAGGGATATTTACGAGCCGCCTAATTCTTTCCTGTCTACTAATTTATATCCAATTTATGTTATAGTATATTTTAGATTAGGAGGCAATTGAAATGAAAAAATATAATAGTAAAATTAATAAGATCCGCTCTTTTGCATTATCCCTTATTTTCATCGGCTTCGTTATTATGTATGGTGCAATCTTTTTCAAAAATAATCAAATACTTGTATTAATCTTCATGACAATTGGACTTCTTTGTATCATCGGCAGTACAGCTGTATACGGCTG
Source organism: Solibacillus isronensis (assembly GCF_900168685.1). Lineage (NCBI taxonomy): Bacteria > Bacillati > Bacillota > Bacilli > Caryophanales > Caryophanaceae > Solibacillus > Solibacillus isronensis. Next base: position 1,782 of record NZ_FVZN01000010.1, read on the forward strand.
GATAGGATTGCTGTCTACAAAGGCTGTGCAAGTTGTCTGTCCGGAATGCGGGAAATGGACAAAGGTTTTAGGTCGCGTGGATATTTGCATGTATTGCAATGAACCGCTCACTTTAGATCCTGCATTGGAAGGAAAAGAATTCAATCAAGAGTACAATAAAAATTAATATTCTACGGGACTGGAGTAAAGGTGATCAAACTTTTGCTCCAGTTTTTCATATAAAAAAAACCCAGCAACAACCGTTACTAGGTTAAATTATTATTGAACTTTTGTTGCACCGACTGCTACACAGTCAGGACATGTACCATAGACTTCTAAACGGTGCGAATTAACTTGAAAGCCTGTTACTTGCGAAGCAAACTGCTCCACTTCATTTAATCCGGGATAGTGGAAGTCTACAATTTTACCGCAGCCATCACAAATCATGTGATAATGGTCGCCTGTTACGAAATCGAAACGACTCGCTGCATCCCCATAAGTAAGCTCTTTTACTAAACCTACTTCACGAAAGACACGTAAATTATTATAAACTGTTGCTACACTCATATTAGGAAACTTATCGCAAAGCGCCTTGTATATATCATCAGCTGTTGGGTGAATCATACTTTGAATTAAATATTCCAAAATCGCATGACGCTGAGGAGTAATTCGTACACCAGTAGTCTTTAACGTGTCCAGCGCATCCTTTAAATGCAATTCAGACATCGTCATGCACCCCTTTTCATACATATTATTAATTTGTAATTGTTATAATTAGTGTAGCGAATTTGTCCATGCGTTGTCAACAATTGCTTATTCCAATTGAAATAAAAGTATTTGGTAAAAAAGCTAATTGAAAATGAAAGCGATTAAAGGCTTATTCTTTCGTATCGCGTTCTCAATTAGTACCCTCTAAGAATATCCATCTTATTTTCTAAATCACGTTCCCCATTGAGCCATTTTGCCAGACTTGGTTTGAAAATGTCCAGACTGCGCTCCACATAACGTGATGAATGACTTGAAAAATGTGGTGATAGCGTAACATTGTTCAAGTCCCATAGCGGGCTGTCTGCCGGTAATGGCTCGATCTCATAGACGTCTAAAACAGCATGTTCTATTAGCTCGTCTTGTAAAACGCCAACAAGAGTATCCGTTTCTACTAAGTCACCACGCCCAAAATTCATGAAGATTGCTGAACTCTTCATCAGTTCAAAATGCTCCCGAGTCAGCATATGCTTCGTTTCCTTAGTAGATGGCAGCATCGAAAGAATAATATCCGCTTTCGGTAACTGCTCTTTTAAATCATCCAGCTTATATGTTTCATTCATATACTCCGCTTCGTTGCCTGAGCGATTACAGCCAATTGTATGTACGTCAAACGCCTGCAGAATACGTCCTACTTCACCGCCGATTGCACCCGGACCGATAATCAATGCTGTACTTCCGTTTAACTCTGTTGGACGCGCCTTTTTATTCCATTCTTTCTTCTGTTGCTGCTCATAAATAAACGGCAATACACGTTTCAATGATAAAATATGAGCTAAAATCGATTCAGTCATCGGCTTCTTATGTATACCGCGCACATTCGAAACGAGTATATTACGTTTCGCAATCGCTTCTGCCGGCATTTTCTCGATTCCTGCAGATGCAACGAAAATCCATTGCAATTTGTCTGCATACTGTAAATGCTCTTCCTTTAAATCTTCCCCATAAGTTACTAAAACGTCTGTTTGAGCAAGTTTCTCCACATCCAGTTTCTTATCAAATAAAAAATCTACTTGAGGAAACTGTGCCAAAAGCGGCTGTTTTAAATCTTCACGTGGTTCAAATGTAAAATAAATCGTTACCATTGTAACTCCCCTTTGTGCACATATTAATTCGTGCGATTTTTTAAATAGTTTAACACATCTTCAATATGATTTTTTACCCGTACTTTACGCCACTCTTTTTCAACGATTCCCTCTTCATTAATTAAAAATGTTGTTCGTTCAATACCCATATACTCTTTTCCGAAGTTTTTCTTCAATGTCCATACTCCATATTTCTCCGCAACTTCATGATTCTCATCCACTAATAATGAAAACGGCAGTCCGTGTTTTTCAATAAACTTTGTATGTTTCGCTGCATCATCCAAACTCACACCTAAAATTACAGCATTCAAATCTGAAAAATCTTCATATTTATCGCGGAAGTCGCAAGCCTGTGTTGTACAGCCCGGTGTTAAATCTTTCGGGTAAAAATAAAGAATAACGTTTCTGCCTTTATACTGTTCCAGCGTAACCATTTCCCCTTCCTCGTTTTGCAATTCAAATGCCGGTGCTTGTAAATTTTCTAATGTCATGTCTATTCCTCCAAAATTTTCTTCTATGATACAAAACAATGCCCGATGCTTCAATTTCTTTGGCGTTCCCTTTCATTACATACTACAATAGATATGAAATCATTTCATGTAACCTATTTTGGAGGAATAAATTATGAATCATACTAAATCTGAACAGCTTCATACAGAAGCACTCGAACATATTGTTGGCGGGGTAAACAGTCCATCCCGTTCTTATAAAGCAGTAGGCGGTGGCGCACCGGTTGTCATGGTCCGCGGTAAAGGAGCATACTTTTGGGATGTGGACGGTAATCGTTACATCGATTATTTAGCAGCCTATGGACCGATCGTTACAGGGCATGGTCATCCGCATATTGCAAAAGCCATCGCACACGCAGCGGAAACCGGTGTATTATTCGGTACACCGACAGAGCATGAAATTAAATTCGCAAAAATGTTAAAAGAAGCTATCCCTACATTGGATAAAGTACGTTTTAACAACTCCGGTACAGAAGCCGTGATGACATGTGTACGTGTAGCACGCGCATTTACAGGCCGTACAAAGATCATTAAATTCGCCGGCTGCTACCACGGTCACTTCGACCAAGTACTTGTTGCTGCGGGATCTGGTCCGGCAACATTAGGTTCACCTGACTCAGCCGGTGTTCCTCATGCTGTCGCAACAGAAGTAATTACCGTTCCATTTAACAATAAGGAAGAATTTACACTGGCAATGGAAAAATGGGGCAATGATGTTGCAGGAATCTTAATCGAGCCAATCGTCGGCAACTTCGGAATTGTAGAACCGCATAAAGGATTTTTGGAACATGTACATGCATTGGCAAAAGAATATGGCGCATTAACAATTCACGATGAAGTCATTACAGCTTTCCGTTTCCACTACGGTGCAGCACATACAATGCTTGGTTTAACTCCGGACTTAGTCGCAATGGGGAAAGTAATCGGCGGCGGTTTGCCAATCGGTGCATACGGTGGTCGTAAAGAAGTTATGGAAACAGTCGCTCCACTTGGCCCTGCATATCAGGCTGGTACTATGGCCGGTAACCCTGCTAGTATGCAAGCAGGTATTGCATGTCTTGAAGTGTTGCAGCAACCAGGGATTTATGAAGAAATGGATCGCTTAGGTGCTCTTCTTGAAGAAGGTATTTTAGCTGCTGCCAAAAAACATAATGTGACGATTACATTAAACCGCTTAAAAGGCGCATTTGCTATTTACTTTACAGATATTAAAGTAGAAAACTATGAGCAAGCGGAAAATACGGACGGCGAAAAGTTCGGTCGCTTCTTTAAATTAATGTTATCTCAAGGCATCAACTTAGCCCCTTCAAAATACGAAGCATGGTTCTTAACGACAGAACATACAGAAGCAGACGTAGAAGAAACGTTAAAAGCAGTGGATTACGCATTTTCTCAACTATAATAACAACTGCCGCTATACATTTTATAGCGGCTTCTCTTCATTGACTCCCTCAGAAAGGAGGAAAAAAACATGAAACTAGGTGCACGCGTTTTAAAAACGGGTGTTGCAATTGTTTTCGCCTTATTTTTAGCCCAAATACTGAATGTACCCTCACCTGTATTTGCTGCAATTGCTGCTGTATTCGCGATCCAGCCTTCTATTTACCGCTCTTATCTTACAATTTTAGAGCAAATACAGGGTAATATAATCGGCGCTACCGTTGCTGTCCTATTCGGTCTTGTCTTTGGACATCATATAGTGTCTGTCGGTATAGCCGCTATTATCGTACTTGGTATTATGATGAAGCTAAAACTCGAAAAATCTGTATCTCTTGCACTCGTAACGATGATTGCCATTATGGAAGTACCGGGCGATGATTTTTTAATGTTTGGTTTAATCCGATTTAGTACGGTGATGCTAGGTGTATTTGCCGCTTTTGTTGTAAACTTATTGTTTTTACCGCCTAAATACGAAATTAAGTTATTTAAAAAGATCAACTCTGTTCAGGATGATATCATTCGCTGGACACGTTTAGCTGTTCGCCAAGCTAGTGAACATACATCTACAAAAATGGCGGTAAATAAATTGCAGTCCCGCCTAAATGAAATTGATACAATGTACGGTTTTTTCAAAGAAGAACGCAGCTATTTCCGAAACCGGAAGTATGTAAAAGCCCGAAAGCTTGTTATTTACCGTCAAATGTTATTAACATCGAAGAAAAGCTATGAGTTGCTTGTTCGTTTACACAAACATGAAAATGAGCTCGGCAAGTTACCAAGTAAATTTCAAGTAATCATTCAAGAACGTTTGGACTTCTTGTTAACCTATCATGAACAACTGTTATTGAAATATACCGGAAAGCTTAGGCCGGAACATTCAAAATGGACACGGCACGAAGAATATCTGCAAGGCAGTGAGCTAATGGAGCAGTTTATCAAACAGATCGCCCTTGCTCAGGAAGAGGCGGCAGAGGATGAGCAGTTTTCAAGCTACCACCTGCTTTATATTTTATCGCGTATATTAGATTACGAAGAAAACCTGGAGCATCTTGATACGTTGATCGTTTCCTATCGAAGCTTCCACAGTGAAGAAAAAAACCTAGATCTGGAATCAGAGTTCTACTAAATAAAAAGAAGGTGTGCATTTTTCGCACACCTTCTTTTTAACTTTTCATCTTCGGATCAAGTGCATCCCGCAATCCGTCACCCATAAGGTTAAAGCCGATTACCGTCAGCATAATCGCAAGTCCCGGGAAAATCATTGCCCATGGTGCGTTTAGTAAAAACATCCGCGCATCTGCGAGCATTTTCCCCCACTCCGGCTGAGGCGCTTCTGCACCAAGTCCTAAAAACCCGAGTGCCGCCGCTTCGATAATCGCTGTCGCAATCGCCAGTGTCCCCTGTACGATAACCGGAGTCATCGAGTTCGGCAAAATATGCTTCCATAGTATCCTGGAGTTTTTCATACCGATTGCTTTTGCAGCATGAATATACTCTTCTTCTTTAATGCTCAGCACCCGCGACCGGATCAGTCGGCCGAAGTTCGGTATATTAATAACCGCTATGGCAATTAATGCATTTTGCAGTGATGGTCCTAAAATCGATACAATTGCGATCGCCAATAAAATACTTGGAAACGCAAGCATAATATCAAAGATTCGTGAAATAATTGTATCAACCCAACGACCATAGTAACCTGCAATAATCCCTAAAAAACTGCCGGCAACTGCAGATATTAATACAGCCGATAAACCAACCGTCAATGAGATGCGGGCTCCATGTAAAATTCGCGAAAATATATCACGACCTAGATCATCTGTTCCAAACCAGAAATCAGCAGATGGAGGCTGCAGACGCATACTTAAATTCTGCTCATTTATACCTTGTGGTGCAAATAGAGGGCCGAATATTGCCAGAAGCACAAAGAATAACACAATTGCACTGCCGAACAGCGCAGACTTACTTTTCTTGAAATTCGTCCACGCCTCTTGCCACGGTCCCTTTACTCGTTCTTCTTCAATTCTCTGAACTTGATTTTGTATAATTTCAGCCATGCTATGCGCCTCCTCTCTAGTTGTATTTAATGCGCGAATCAATCACTGTATATAAAAGGTCGACAATCAGGTTAATCATTACGAATAAAAAGGCAACGATCAAAATACCTGACTGGATAACAGGATAATCGCGGAATCCTATCGCTTCGTATATATAGCGCCCAATTCCCGGCCAACTAAATATTGTTTCCGTTAAGATGGCGCCGCCTAAAAGCATACCCGTTTGTAAACCGACTACTGTCAAAACAGGAATCAACGCATTTTTCAATGCATGCTTATAAACAACAACGAACATTTTTTGACCTTTTGCCCGAGCTGTACGAACAAAATCCGAACGCATTACTTCCAACATCGAGGCTCTTGTCATACGTGCAATGATCGCCGTTGGAATCGTTGCAAGTGCAATGCCAGGTAATAATAAGTGCTTTAACACAACAATAAATTGATCAAACCGTCCTTGCCATAATGTATCAATTAAGTAAAAGTGAGTTATTGCCATAACCGGATCACGTACTTCTTCCCGTCCCGATGTCGGCAACCAGCCCAGTTGAATACCGAATGCCCATTGCTCCATTAAACCTAACCAGAAAATCGGCATCGAAACACCGATTAAAGCAATCACCATCGCTAAGTAATCAAACCATGAATTTTGAAACCACGCCGAAACAATCCCTGCGTTTACCCCGACGATAATCGCAATAATCATCGCGAAAAATGCCAGTTCAAATGTAGCTGCTAAATATGGCCACATTTCAGAAGAAATTGGCTGCCTTGTTCTTAATGACTCCCCCAAATCTCCCGTTACAATTCCTTTTAAGTAATCGAAATATTGAACATACCACGGATTATCTAGGCCAAGTTTCAGGCGAAGTGCCGCGATTGCATCTGCAGTAGCTTGCTGTCCTAAAATGACTTGTGCTGGATCACCGGGTATGGCACGAATAATTAAAAATACTAAAAAGGTCATCCCAAGTAATACAGGTATTAAATGCAGTAGACGTTTGCCAATGTAGTGAAGCATGCTCTTCACCCCTTTTATGAATGTATGTTTCTACTAGTTGAAAAAAAGGAGAGGAATATTCCTCCCCTTTCACTTAACTTTCTATTACTCCATTGAAACGTTATGCAATTTATCAGAGCCTGTTGGGTGTGGCAAGAACCCATTTACACCTGCTTTTGCTGCAAGTAATGGTGTAGAGTGTGCAAGCGGAACCCATGGAGCATCGTCATGAATGATTTCCTGTGCTTTTTTGTATAATTCATTACGCACATTTTCATCTGTTTCAGACTGTGCCTGAATTAATAAACTATGAACTTCTTCATTAGTATAGTACGCATAGTTGTTTGAAAGGATATTGTCTTTGTCTAATAATGTGTAGATGAAGTTGTCTGCATCTCCATTATCACCAGTCCAGCCAAGCATGAATGCATCGGCTTCACCGTTTTTCGCTTTTTCCAAATATGTTGCCCATTCAAATGTTACGATTTTCGATGGAATCCCAACATCTTCTAAGTTCTTTTGAATAACTTCCGCCACTTTCGCTCCGTCCGGCATATATGGACGAGGTACCGGCATTGCCCATAACTCAATTTCTTTTCCGTCATAACCAGCTTCAGCTAATAAAGATTTCGCTTTTTCCGGATCATACGGATATGGAGAAATTGCATCGTTGTAACCGCTAATTGATGGTGGCATCGGGTTTGCCGCCACTTCTGCACGTCCTTCAAAGAACGCATCAACAATCGCTTGTTTATCGATTGCATAGTTTACTGCTTGACGTACCAATTTGTTATCAAACGGTGCACGTGTATTCGTTAAACCTAAATAGCCAATGTTCATCGATGGACGTTCAATCAGTTGTAAAGTAGAATCCCCTTCAACTGTTTTACCGTCTGATGGGTTAATACCATCAGCTAGATCGATATTGCCTGCCATTAATTCATTTAAGCGAGCAGAGTTATCCGGAATTGAACGGAAGATAACTTTATCTAATTTCGGGAAACCTTCTTGCCAGTAATCTTCAAACTTCTCAATCGTAATTGAGTCATTACGTTTCCATTCTGTAAATTTAAATGGACCTGTACCTACAGGGTTATCGCCGAATTTATCGCCTGCTGCTTCAAATGCAGTTGGTGAACCAATTCCGAACGGGCTCATTGCTAAGTTTTTAAGGAATGGTGCCTGTGGACGAGAAAGTGTGAATACAACTGTGTAGTCTCCTTCTGCCGTTACATCTTTAATAATATCTTCGCCCTCTGCTTTAAACATAGAGTTGAAATAGTAGAAATCTTCCTCTTTTCCACCTTTCCAGCGATTGATATTTTTAATAACCGCTTCTGCATTGAAGTCTGTGCCGTCATGGAATTTTACACCTTCTTGAAGCTGGAATGTGTAAGTTAAACCGTCTTCACTTACTTCCCATTCTTTTGCTAGTCCAGGGTTGATCGTTGTATCTTGCTCCCCGAAGTTTAGTAATGTTTCAAATAGGTTTTGTGTTACTTTGAATGATTCGCCATCTGTTACGATACCTGGATCAAGTGAAACTGAATCTGCTCCACGACCAAATACTAAAACTTGAGGTGTTGAAGAACTTGAATCGTCTGTCGTACTGCTGTCTGTATTTGTACTTGAATCGTTGCCTGATTCTGATGATGATGTTTCTGCATCGTCAGCACCACAAGCAGCTAAAAATAATGACATTATTAATAGCATCATAAGACTTACTAAATACAATTTACCTTTCCTCAATAAAAAAACCCCCTAGACTTTTTAATCTATAAAGTGTACCCTTTGTAAAGGACATTTTGAAAAAGCCTAGGCAACTTGTTGAAGCTGCTGTCTGTATTTTACAGGCGGCAGTTTTTTTAAATTCCACTGGCCTCGATAATAATTGTAATACGTCATATAACTCTTTATCTCTCGTTTTACTTCTTCTAACGTCTCACACTCTTTTAGATTGGCTTCATCTTTAAAATGCCCGAAGAATGATTCCTGGGGCGCATTATCCCAACAGTTCCCACGCCGTGACATGGACTGACCTAAGCCCAATCGCTTCACCAATGCTTGATAGATCGGGCTTGTATAATGAAAGCCCTGATCCGAATGGATAAAGGCATCTTTCACTAAATGCTTGTGTTTTTTCAATTTCTTTAATGTATCGAGGGCGATATCCAACGATAAGGAATTTGATACTTCATACGCTAAAATTTCGTTCGTTTCAGCGTCTTTAATCGTGGATAAATAAGCGCGTTTTCCGTTTCGATACGTCAAATACGTGATATCTGTTAATAACACTTTTCCTACTACACCTTGTTTGAAATTCCGTTTTAAGTCGTTTGGGCATGTACGGTGTTCTTTCGTTGCTTTTACCATACGTCGATAAGGATTCGCTTTTCGAATGGGACAAACAATATCATACTTTTTCATAATGCGACGAATTCGTTTTAGGTTGTAGGTGATACTATATTGATTTTGAAGTGTCATTTTGATTTGGCGCGCTCCCTTTTTGCGTCCTCGGAAATGATAGGCCTTTAAAATGATTTCTTTCACTACTTCATCTGCCGCATCTTGGGTTGCCCGGTTTTGGGCGGATTGTTCATCAAAATAATTGTAATAACCCGAACGGGAAACACCCATCATTTCACATAAGTAGCTCACCATGCGCTTCAATTTATACTTTTCGATGGCTCCTTGAATTAATTCAAATTTTATTTTCGCTTCAATTGTGATTTCTTCTTCAACATCTGCCTTTCGAGTAGATCCAGCTTTTTTAGTAGTTCATTCTCTGCCTCAAGTAATCGCGTTTTCGCTTCTAAACGTGCATATTTTTCTTCAAGGCTTAATTCACGTTCAAGTTGGCGTCCCGAATTCGTTTTACGTGTATCCTGTAAACCATTTATTCCGGCTTTTCGGTAAGCTGCTTGCCAGCGTTTTGCGGAAGAACGAACACGCTCCAAACCGATTAATTCAACGTCCAATCCCGCTTCTTCAAAAATGGCTCTTGGTAATTTCCCCTTTTCATTTTCTGCAATAAAATGACGCTTAAATTCATCTGTATAGGTAATGGCCTTGTCACTGACGGCCTGTACATTCGGATTACATTTTAATTGTGCTTGTTGTTTCTCTGTGAAGTAGATTTTTGTCATTCAATTCCGCTCCAGTATCTTTTTTCTTATTATAAATAAAAATACCCTACAAGATAGGCTTTTTTCAAAGTGTCTATCTTATAGGGTACATTTTACTATTATCATTGTGGCGTTTCATATAAATGACACGCAACAGAATGACCTGGTTTAACTTGCTGGAGCATCGGAATTACTTGTTTGCACTTATCCATCGCAAAAGGACAGCGTGTATGGAATGTGCATCCTGTCGGCGGGTTTGACGGGCTCGGTATATCACCTTTCAGCAATAGCTGTTCCCGCTCAAACTGCGGATCCGGAATTGGTACAGCCGATAAAAGTGCTTGTGTATAAGGATGTAATGGCTCATGATATAGCGATTCGCTTTCCGCAATTTCGACTAGCCTGCCTAAGTACATCACGCCTACCCGGTCACTAATATGTCGCACAACCCCTAAATCATGGGCAATGAATATATATGTCAGTTTCAAATCTTCCTGCAATCGCTGCATTAAATTTAAAACTTGTGCTTGAATCGATACGTCCAGGGCAGATACCGGTTCATCTGCAATAATCAGTTTCGGATTTGTCATTAAGGCTCTGGCGATACCGATACGCTGTCTTTGTCCGCCGCTAAACTGGTGAGGATAGCGCTTTGCATGATAGGAGCTTAAACCGACGATTTCCAAGTATTCATGGACTTTCTTTTTGCGTTCCTTCGCATTCCCAATCCCGTGGACAATTAACGGTTCCTCTAAAATTTTTTCAACCGTATGTCTTGGATTTAATGAAGCATATGGATCCTGAAACACCATTTGAATCTCTCTTCGAACTTTTCGCATTTGTTCGCTGTTTAACTTTGTGAGCTCTACGCCATCAAATGTCACCTGGCCGTCTGTCGGTTCATGTAAACGCATAATTGCTCGGCCCGTAGTAGATTTCCCGCAACCGGATTCACCAACAATGCCTAATGTTTCCCCTTCAAAAAGCTCAAATGATACGTCATCGACAGCCTTCACATCACCGACATGACGTGCAAACATTCCATGCCGGATCGGGAAATACTTTTTTAGATTGTCAACTTTCAGCAGCACTTTCGACATGTGTAACTCCCCCTTCTTCCATATCCAATAAGAAGCATCTTGCTTTATGTGTACCGGAGGATTCATATAGCGGAGGATTATTTGTTAAACAACGATCGAATGCATATTCACAACGTGCTGCAAAACGGCAGCCTTCCAAAATGGATCCTGGTTTTGGAACATTCCCAGGAATTGAATAAAGCGTATCTTTTTTATAACGCATATCCGGTACTGACTGGATAAGGCCTTTCGTATAAGGATGCTGCGGGTTTCTAAATATTTCATTAACCGGAGCTTCTTCAACGATTTGCCCTGCGTACATAACAATGACGCGCTCACAAGTTTCCGCAACTACACCTAAATCATGTGTAATGAGTAAAACAGCAGTGTTCAACCGTTCATTTAAATCCCTCATTAACTTTAAAATTTGGGCTTGGATTGTTACATCAAGGGCTGTTGTCGGTTCATCGGCAATAAGCACTTTCGGATTACATACAAGAGCCATCGCAATCATTACACGTTGCCGCATTCCTCCCGACAGCTGATGTGGATAGTCTTTAAGCAACTGTTCCGCGCGCGGCAAACCGACCAGCTTCATGATTTCTACCGCCCGGGCACTCGCTTCTTTTTTCGACCATTTCGGATGGTGGATTCGAATCGCTTCGATCAGTTGATTCCCAATTGTAAACAACGGATTCAGCGAAGTCATTGGCTCCTGGAAAATCATCGCAATCTCATTTCCTCGGATTTTGCGCATTTGCTTATCTGAAAGCTTCGAAATATCTTGCCCTTTCAATAAAATTTCTCCATTTGTTATTTTTCCGGGAGGACTCGGTACAAGCCCCATAATAGAGAGGGAAGTAACACTTTTACCACAGCCGGACTCCCCTACGATGGCGAGAATTTCCCCTTCATGAATTGAAAAGCTTATTCGATCGACAGCTGCAACCTTTCCACTGTCTGAAAAAAATGTCGTTTCTAACTCTCTCACTTCAAGCACAGCTTTTCGACTCATTTAACCACCCCAATTTTCTGAAGATTAAAAGTATTTGAAAATATGATATTATAACATCTACTAATTTACAACATTATCGTAAAAAAATGTAATTTTAAATATACATAAAAAAAGTGACCATGTTGATTTATTTCAACATAGTCACTTAAATTTAATCTAATTTTTGTACTTGGAATAAGTTATAATATGCTCCTTGTTGCTCCATTAGTCGTTGATGTGTGCCGGATTCTACAACTTCTCCATGTTCGATAACGAAAATGTTATCAGCATGAGTAATTGTAGACAGGCGGTGAGCAATAATGATCGTCGTCCGTTCATGTGCTAAACGGTCGAGCGAGTCTTGAATTAGTGCTTCACTTTCCAGGTCGAGTGCAGAAGTCGCCTCATCCAATACTAGAATTGGCGGATTTTTTAGAAATACTCGTGCAATTGCTACACGCTGCTTCTGCCCGCCTGAAAGTTTAACACCACGTTCTCCTACTTTCGTGTCATAGCCTTCCGGTAGACCCATAATAAAGTCATGGGCATTCGCCGCTTTGGCAGCAGCAACGATTTCCTCATCTGTCGCATGCGGATTTCCCATTAAAATATTCTGTTTCACTGAATCACTAAACAAAATATTATCCTGCAATACTATCCCTATTTGTGAGCGTAATGATTCAATCGTTACATCTTTAACGTTTTGATCATCTATTTTTACCGCTCCCTCCGTTACATCATAGAAGCGCGGGATTAAGCTGACGATTGTCGATTTCCCCCCGCCGCTCATACCTACGAAAGCAACAGTTTGTCCAGGTTCAATTGTGAAGTCCACTTCATTTAAAATTGTGTTGCCACCTTTATCATACTTGAATGTAACTCGATCAAATTGAAGCTTCCCTTTTGCTGCGGGTAACACCATCGCGTTAGCCTTATTTTGAACTTCATATTTCTCATCCATCAGTTCAAACATGCGGTCCATTGAGGCAATTGACTGAGTCAATGTTGTCGACGAGCTCACTAATCGGCGAAGCGGTCCATACAGGCGTTCAATATAAGCATAGAATGCAACAAGTACACCGATAGATAAATCCCCTTGTAAATATTGATAACCTGCATAACCAATCACGATCAGCGGCGCCATATCCGTAATGGTATTAACGACAGCAAAAGATTTGGCATTCCAGCGTGAATGGTCCAGCGCTTTATTAAGAAACTCTCCATTCGTTTCATCGAAAATCTTCTGCTCGTGCTTTTCCAATGTAAAACTTTTAATGATGCTCATACCGGCTACACGCTCATGTAAATAACTTTGAACGCCTGCCAAAGCCTGTGACCGTTCCTTCGTTAAGCTGCGAAGTCTTCCGAAGAAATACTTTACACTAAATGCATAAAACGGCAGTGCAATAAGCGATACAAGTGTCAACTTAACATCCATTGCAAACATAACACCGATTACGATTAAAATCGTCGCTAAATCGAGCCATAAGTTCATCAATCCGGTCATAACAAAGTTTTTTGTTTGCTCAACATCATTGATGACTCGTGAAATTACTTCTCCGGCCCGCGTATTCGCATAATACTTTAAGCTTAACTTTTGTAAGTGGCCATACAATTCTTTACGTATATCAAACAAAATATTGTTACTCAAGTTTTGCGCAAAGTATTGGCGGTAATATTCAATTGGTGGTCGAATAACAAAAAACAATACGAGTGCAATTCCGATCCAAGTAAATAATTGGCTTGTTTTTTCTTCTGTAGACATACCATCATTTAATAATATATCATCGATAATTATTTGCAGGAGCCATGGTAAAAATAACGGAATCGCAAATTTAAGTATGCCGATTACGATTGTTAAGAATAAAAGCAGTTTATACGGCTTGACGAACCGCATATAACGTTTAATACTATCCAATGCAAAAAACACTTCCCCTCAGAAATTTTGCAACAGCAATTATCATAACATAATTCCCCATTAAACATTTACACATGTACTTTACCCAAAAGAAAAACACAAGCAACCTAAAAAAGTTACTTGTGTCTCCTCTACTCTTTATTTGCTTCAATTTCACTTAATAAAATATACCGATTTGTCCACGACTCTATGAAGTCCGGAGCGAATGGTCCACGGCGTTGTTCAATCCAGCTAACCAATGTTTTAACATTCCGCTGTAAAATTTTATCTATGACTTCAGGGTAGTTCATTTCCAACCTATGCTGCTCATACTCATCTTCATCCAATAATGCATGACTCATATCAGGAAACACTTTTACATCCAAATCATAGTCAATATATTTTAAGCAGTTGTTATCAAACACAAACGGAGAACTGATGTTGCAATAGTAATACACCCCGTCATCCCGCAACATACAAATAATATTGAACCAATGCTCTGCATGAAAGTAACAAATCGAGGGCTCACGTGTCAGCCAGGTGCGACCATCTGATTCAGTAACAAGTGTTTTTTCATTTGCACCGATAATAATATTTTTTGTTGCTTTCAATACCATCGTTTCTTGCCAGACACGGTGGATATTACCATTGTGCTTATAACTATGTATTTGGATTTTTTCTCCTTCAACCGGTAATGCCATCATAAAGCCCACCTTTTCGTCTTAGCTAAAAATTCTAGCAGTCTTTATTGTATTATAACAATGCTTTGGCAAAACTTGTAGTTCGAATGCAATTATTTTCAATTTTGCGTGAAAATTATTGCGAATCCTTAATAGTTGCACATATTAAAACAAAGTATCAATAAGTTTAGCTTCTTTCTATGATTTCCCCGCTAATCCTTTTTAAAACAAAAAAGATGCTCTGAAAGTTTGCACTTTCAGAACATCTTTCTGCACTTCATTAGAAGTTGTTTTTGTTACGCTTCGCGAATTGTGCGTTACGCTGCTCTTGTTCGCGTTGCTGTTTTTGGTTTTGTTGTTGAACTTCATTGAAGTTTTCGTCTTGACCGAATTCTTCAAGGTTGTTGTTTTGTCGGTTGTTTTGACTATTATTTTGTTTTTGATTTTGGTTTTGGTTTTGCTGGTTGAACTCGTTGAAGTTTAGTTCTTGACCAAACTCTTCAAAGTTGTTCTGTTGGTTGTTACGTTGGTTTTGGTTTTGTTGATTATTACGGTTTTGCTGATTATTACGGTTTTGGTTTTGTTCATTGCGACTCATCTTTTGTCACCTCCATGACCTTTATTGTGGTCCGGTGATAAAAGAATTATGCATTGATTTTCCCCCAGATTTTTAACATCGGCACAGGCATTGGTAAATTGGCAATTTGCTCCTTTGTAAAGAAAGCCGTATTTTCCGGATTTTCATTCACTTCAAGTGCATCAACTAAATAGCTGTCAATATGCCATTTCAAATGAGAAAACACATGTTTAAAACTTAAAATTGGTTCTTTAAAATTGGGCTCCAAAGTTACGTTATATTGTTTTTCCAAGTTGGTTAAACTATTTTCATCTGCATGTCGTTCAATCATGATAAATTGCCACATATTTGCGAGCAGACCATCTGCCGGACGCTTCTCCATTAAATAGCGACCTTCTTTATCACGAATAATATAAACATCATATTCCATATTTTTTGTTTTCAGCTTTTTGGATTTAACCGGTAAGCTAGATGGGTCGCCTTCATGGAATGCTGTGCAATAATCACGCACTGGACATAATAAGCATTTTGGTGAAGTCGGTGTACAAATCAACGCACCAAGCTCCATCAGTCCTTGATTAAACGCAGATGTATTTTCAGGGTCAATCAGCTCCGTAACAGCTTGTTCAAAAATTTTCTTTGTTTTCGGTAAAGCGATATCTGCATCAATATTTAATACACGACTTAGTACACGCATAACATTTCCATCTACAGCATGCTCCGGCTTTCCGTAAGCAATACTTAATATTGCACCTGCTGTATAAGGTCCAACACCTTTTAGCTTTGAAATGTCGACGCGGTTATCCGGTACTTTTCCGCCGTAAACTTCGACTACTTCCCGAACACCTGCTTGTAAATTACGGACACGGGAATAATACCCTAGGCCTTCCCACATTTTAAGCAGCTCTTCTTCCGGTGAATAGGCTAAGCTTTCCGCTGTCGGGTATTTTTCTATAAAACGGTTGTAGTATGGGATGACTGTATCAACTCTTGTTTGCTGCAGCATTACTTCAGAAACCCATATTTGATACGGTTCTTTCGTACGACGCCATGGCAAATCTCGTTGTTCTTCCAAAAACCATTGCACTAAAGCCTGGCGAAATTGTTTTGTATATGGATAGTTCACATTGTCCTCCAAAAATTCGATTTTATTTCCTTCAAAAAGGGTATATTATAATGTGGATACTATTGCTAAATTTTTCCGTTCTCGAACGGTGTTAAGATCGAGGGGTTGATACATTTGGATTCAGGCACACATTTCGTCATGGGGATTGCTATTGGAGGCCTAGCACTTGTAGACCCGACTGTCGCAAGTCATTCCATGACCTTTACGGCTGTAATGGCTGGAACGATTATCGGACAACAGGCACCAGATATTGATACGGTTTTAAAACTTCGTAATAATGCGGTTTATATACGCCATCACCGAGGGATTACACATTCAATACCTGCCGTTTTACTATGGCCTCTATTAATAACAGGTGTACTCGCTCTTGTTTTACCTGATGTCCATCTATTCAATGTTTGGCTATGGACACAGATCGCCGTATTTTTACATGTGTTTGTAGATATTTTCAATGCATACGGCACACAAGCATTGCGCCCATTTTCTAAAAAGTGGGTTGCACTCGGTGTTATAAATACATTTGATCCATTTATATTTACGATGCACTGTATCGGTATTTTACTTTGGTTATTAGGGACTGAACCCGTTCTTACATTTACGGTCATGTACATCATTATTTTCTTCTATTATATTTTACGTTTTGCTCTTCAAAAGGCGGTTAAAACTGCTGTCCATCATGAACTGCAGGACGAAGAATTTGTAATTGTTGCTCCAACAATGCGCTTTTTCCATTGGAAAGTCGCTGCTAAATCCAAAACGCACTTTTATGTTGGCCGTGCCTATCGCAGATCCGTCAATATTTACGATAAGTTCGAAATCGAGCCTATCCCAAAGACGGAGCTCGTTGAAAAAGCGATAAAAGATCCAAACTTAGATGCCTTTTTATCGTTTTCACCACTTTACCGGTGGGAAATTTCTGAGCTTGAAAGCGGCGTAACAGAACTACGTTTAATCGATTTACGCTACCGCAGTAACGATCGCTATCCTTTCGTTGCAGTCGCCCATTTAGATGACGAGCTTAACATTGTCAATTCTTATACCGGCTGGATTTTCACAGAAGAAAAATTACAGAAACGACTGCAAATAGGAGCCGGTAATGACTAAATAAAAAGACGGAAAACCACCAGCCACAACTGGTGGTTTTATGTTGCAATCAGCATTGAAGCTACAATTGCCTAATGGTTTTAATTCAATGTATCATCACTGTCATTTAAAAGTTGCGCATATTTCGGATTTTGTGCCGCAAATAAATGAAGCTTATCCCCATAACTTTCAATTAACTGGCTTACTAATTTAGCCGTATATTCCGCGCCGCGATAATCTGCACCGGCCTTGGCAGATGTCGACTCGAAATCGCTGCATAATAATTCCACCCATGTACGGGCACGACCTGCCGGTAATTTAGGATTTTTCACTAATAATTGTTCCGTTAATTTTTGATATAATTCTTCCATGCTACTTCCCTTCTTTCATTGGACGTAATATAGAAACTGGTAATGCTTCTTCAAAACGTTCCGATCCTAATCGGTGTCCCCATGCAAAACGACCTTTTAAATAATCTACCTGGAAAAACTCACCTGGCGATCCGTTCAGACGATAGATTTCACCCGGAATAATTGTTGAAAGATCAACTAAATACGCCTCTGCCATTAATGCTTTACGCTCATATACAGCATACTCATTCACAATTCCCAATTGCTCTGCTTTTCTTGCTCGTTCACGTAAATTTGCAATTTCCTGACGCAATTCCTGTTCAGACATTGAACTATATGTTAATTCATTCATTATGTTGTTGCTCCTTCTGTTCTATATATTCATTAATTTTCTCTATTGGAAAGCCCTTTTGATAAAGTGCCTGTTTAACTTTTTGCCGAAGCTCAGACCCTGTTAATTTGGATGCATATTTGCGCCAAATTTTATCACCTTGAGCTTCTATTAACTCGGACCATTCATCTTCATCGCGGTCTAATGTAATCTGGTCGAGTATTTCTTTAACAATCTCATAGGAATAACCTTTACGCAACAGCACATCCTGGATTTTCTGCTTCACTTGTGCCGGCGTTCTGTTTTTATTGGAACGCACGGCTTTTTCTGCTAATTCCATTGCTAGCTTTAACTGTTCATCATGTTCAAATGTCGCCAATACCTTCTGCTGCAAATTTTTATCAATTCCTTTTTGCATCAGGTCTTGGCGAATTGCTGCCGGTCCTTTTTTTGTCGTACGCTTTCTCGTTTCAAGCAGTGCTTTTGAATAACTTTCATCATTTAAAAAGCCTAAGCCCGTTAATTTATGAATAGCTTCCTGTACAACTGCCTCCCCATGCCCTGCTTTCAGGAGTTTAGTTTTCACTTCATGTTCACTGCGCATTTGGAAGCTTAAAAAGTTAAGCGCTTTGTTGAACGCTTTTGCAATTTCATCTTCATATTGTATTTCATCTATTTCCATCTGCTCAAGTACTTTGCCTTTTTGCAGACCGAACTTAATAAGTGTGCCTTCATCTACGGCAAAAGCATATTTTTCGTTCAAGTATATATTGTAGCGCTCTTGATTGTTTTTTTGACGACCAATTTTTGTAATGATTTGAACTTGCACCGTGTACACCTCACAATAACAATGTACATTCTAGTATACATCTTTTTACTTATAGTTTCATGGAACGGTATACTGATATGAACAAAAAGAAATAAAGGCGGTGTTTGTTATAAAAGTTGCAATTGCAGGCGGTACAGGAATGGTTGGCAGGAGATTGAGTAAGCTATTACTTGAACAAGGTCACGAAGTCATAGTTTTAACGCGGGGAGAGCAGCAAACTGAAAATAACATCCACTATGTGCAATGGTTAAACGACGACTCGACACCGGAGCGCTATGTTGAAAATACGGATGCATTCGTAAATTTAGCTGGTGTCTCGCTAAATGAGGGACGATGGACAGATGAACAAAAACAAAAAATCCTATCAAGCCGTTTGGAATCTACCGAGGAAATCATCCGTATTATACAAAGCGTGAAGTACAAACCGAAAGTACTCATTAATGCGAGTGCTGTTGGTATTTATCCTGTTTCCGAAACAGCTGTTTATACGGAACAAGCGACCGAAAAAGCAGCTGATTTTTTAGGAAGCGTTGTTGCCCAGTGGGAAGAAAAAGCAATGCAGGCTCACCAATTAGGTATCCGCACTTGTTTAACCCGTTTTGGCGTTATTTTGGAAAAAGGTGAAGGAGCACTGCCGATGATGGTACTTCCTTATAAGCTTGGTATTGGCGGTACAATCGGATCAGGCAAACAGTGGCTTAGCTGGATTCATGTAGAAGATGTGGCACGTGCTATTCTTTTTGCAATTGAGAACAATTCATTATCGGGGCCGATTAATTTTACAACACCAAATGTAAAACGTATGAAGCAATTCGGGTATTCAATTAGTAAATCACTAAAGCGTCCACATTGGTTCCCGGTACCAAGCATCGCTTTGAAGCTTGCTCTTGGCGAGAAGAGTATGCTCGTACTGGAAGGTCAGCATGTCGTACCCGAAAAATTATTAAATGCAAATTTCGAATTTAAGTTTGTTTCTGTAGAAGATGCAATTCGTGATCTATATGAATAAAACAATGCTTTTCACGCAACCTACCTTGTAAAAGGAGGTTGCTTTTTCATTGAAAAAACATATTTTAGGGATTAGCTTCGTGTTAGTCGCCACATTTATTTCCTTTATATCTGTGTCTGTTGCAAAAGCCGAGGAATTTCATTGGGGCTTCAAGCCAAGCCGAAATGGCGCACCTGTTGAAATAGGGGAACCGCTTGAGTCTATGTTAAGTAAATACGGTGCCATTTATAAGGGTAATGAAGAAAAGAAAATTGTTTACTTAACATTCGATAACGGCTACGAAAACGGCTATACCGAAAGTATTTTAAATACTTTGCGGGAAGAAAAAGCTCCAGCCACTTTCTTCTTGACCGGTCATTATTTAACTAGCGCGACCGATTTAGTAAAAACGATGGTCAAGGATGGCCATATTATCGGAAATCACTCTTATGGACATCCAAATATGGCGCGTTTGACCCCTGATGGAATGAAGAAGGAATGGAAACAGTTCGATGATAAGTTAAATGAACTGACTGGTGTCAAACGGACTTATTATGCTCGGCCGCCAGAAGGTATCTTTAATGAAGAAGTTCTGAAAGTCGGAAATGAAGCGGGCTATCGCCATATGTTCTGGTCGATCGCTTTTAAAGACTGGCTAAAAGATGAACGACGCGGCGCAAAATATGCTTATGATGCATTGATGAACCAGCTTCATCCAGGCGCCATTATTTTAATGCATACAGTAGCGCAGGATAATGCCGAAGCGTTACCGCAATTTATAAAAGATGCAAAGGCACAAGGTTACACATTCGGCTCATTGGATGATTTGGTGCTTGAATACGAAAACATTTCCCCGTATTAGAAAAGTAGCGTTCCTTTCTTTTCATTGTACTTTCCGTTATACTGTAATGATGAAGAAAAGGAAGTGACTCGCACTAAATTTTGGTGCGAGTTACTCTATTTAAAGGACGTGTAAACTTGAGTGAACTAAAAATGGAAGTCGGGCAAAAGTTCCCGTTAACGATAAAACGCCTTGGCATTAATGGTGAAGGTGTCGGTTTTTATAAACGTAATGTCGTATTCGTAAAAGGTGCGATCCCTGGAGAAGAAGTAACAGTAAAATTAACAAAAGTATCACCGAAATTCGCTGAAGCAGAAATTTTGGCAATACGTAAAGCAAGCGAATTCCGTCAAGAAGCACCTTGTCCTGTATATTCTGAGTGTGGTGGTTGTCAATTACAGCATATGACTTATGACGCGCAGTTAATGAATAAGCGTGATATCGTCGTACAAGCATTCGAAAAATACGCTAAAGAAATCGGACAAACTGTTGAAATCCGCCCAACAATCGGAATGGATAATCCTTGGCATTACCGCAACAAATCTCAGTTCCAAGTACGCAAAGAAGGCAAGCGTGTATATGCAGGTCTATTTGCAGAAGGAACAAATCAGCTTTTAAATATTAATGACTGTCTTGTACAGCATCCTGTTACTTCAAAAATTACAGTTGCTACTCGTAAAATATTACAAAAGCTAAATATCCCGATTTATGATGGGAAAACATTAAACGGATTAGTTCGTACAATTGTTGTTCGTACTGGTATGCGTTCTGGCGAAACACAAGTATGTCTTGTTACAACACGCCGCGAACTTCCGCATAAAGAAGAATTGATTGAACGTATTAAAAAGATTGATCCTTCAATCGTTTCTATTACACAAAACGTCAACCGCGAGAAAACATCATTAATATTTGGTCCAGATACTTATATTTTAGATGGTAAAGACGCGATTCATGAAAAGCTGGGCGAATTTGCATTTGATTTATCGACACGTGCATTTTTCCAGCTTAACCCTGAACAGACAGTACATTTATACAATGAAATTAAAAAAGCTGCGGCACTGACAGGAAAAGAAAATGTTGTCGATGCATACTGTGGTGTTGGTACTATCGGTATGTGGCTTGCAGAAGGTGCTCGCGAAGTACGTGGTATGGATAATGTCGATGAAGCAATTGCTGATGCGAAGTACAATGCCCGTACAAACGATAACCTGCAGCATGTACGTTTCTTCCCAGGCTCTGCAGATAAATGGCTGTTCCGCTGGTCAAAAGAAGATTACCGTCCGGATGTCATTTGTGTGGATCCGCCTCGTACAGGTTTGGAGCCAGGCTTTATTAGAACTGTATTAAAAATCAAACCAAAGCGCTTTGTCTACACATCTTGTAACCCATCAACACTAGCACGTGATCTAAAAGAATTATCAAAGGCTTACAACGTTGAATATATTCAACCAGTCGACATGTTCCCGCAAACAGCACAGGTTGAATGTGTTGTGAAACTGACTTTAAAAAAATAGTAAAACTACACTTAAAGAGCAGCATTTATCTCTGTGAGATAAATGCTGCTTTTCTATACATAAATTGAGTTCAAATCCGGGGACGCTTTCCAGGGGCGTGAGGCCAACAGGATGTTGGTCACAAAAGCGTTGCCACAGGACGTGGTGTTCTTAGCTTTTGTTCCTAGTCTCAGGCTTACGCTAATCCCCTAGGAGTCGCCCCTCCATTCCAATCAATTTAAAAATTCTTTTATAAAATTTTTCCAAGTTTAATTCTATTTTGGTAAAAACTTGCAAATATGATTCAATTGACGCAATATTAAATTAAATATATTCTGGAGGGATCAATTTGGGAAGAATCATTCATTTTGAAATTCATGTAGATGATATGGAACGAGCGAAAAATTTCTATCAAGCTGTTTTTGAATGGAGGTTTGAGGATTATAGTGAATATGCAGGCATGCCGTATTTTGGAGCCATTACTGGCGACGATCAATATCCAGGTATTAATGGTGCTTTAATGCAACGTCAAGGCCCTTCTCCTTCAGAAGGACAGAGTGTTAATTCCGCAGTATGTACTTTAGGCGTAAGCGATTACGATGCAACCGAAGCAAAAATTTTAGCAAATGGCGGCAAAGTAGCATTGCCTAAATATGCATTGCCAGGTATGGCTTGGCAAGGTTATTTCATCGATACCGAAAATAATATTTTTGGTCTTCACCAACCAGATTCGGAAGCAAAATAACATGAAAGCGACGAACCTTTTAAATAGGTTACGTCGCTTTTTTAGTAAATCATTTTAAGAGAACCTCCCCCACTTCTTTACTTTCATGTAAAATAGAAATCGCCAGGAGGTATTAATTATGAAAAACTTTCTATTTGTAGTGATCACTTTTATTATTTCTTATTGGGCAATTGCATCTTTTGCAGGCCTCATCTTCCCAAGCAATGATGAAAATTCAGCTACTTCAGCAAGCTCACTTCAAGCTGCTGTGACATTTGGTGGTGTAAACTATTTAAATGTGTTCATCTACATAATTTTAGCAATGATTATTACAGCAATAGTCTTCTTTTCAGTAAAAAGCAGACGTTCCAATTAAGTGAACGTCCGCTTTTTTATATAGCTATTTTTTTCGATTTACCGAAAAATTGAATCATAACTGCTACAGTCAAAAGCATGAGCGAAATAACAAATAAAAACCCGTTACTCGGAAAAATTTCCAAATATAATCCGCCTAAAAGTGGACCTGTCAAACTGCCTAAACTGAAGAAAATACCACAAAGCAAGTTCCCTGTCGGCAACAGCTCTTTCGGAGTCAAATCGGTCATATATGTGATACCGAGCGAGAACATCGAACCTACACACATACCTGCTAAAAAGAATACTGCCGCTACAAACAATTCGGAGTGCTCGAAGAAATTTCCTATTAAGAAAAAGATGCTTCCGGCAAGCAATCCTGAAACAATGACTTTATGGCGACCAATTTTATCGCCTAATGCACCAAGCGGAAACTGCATAACAATCGCACCGATTGAAAATCCAGCCAAAATAACGGATACATAAGCTACGTCAAAATCTTTTCGTAACGCGTATACCGGGAATAAAGCATTTAAGGACGACTCTAAAAATCCATAAACAAACGGCGGTAAAAAGGCTATCCAGCCGTACTTTATAGCAAGACTATAACGCTTGAAACCCGACTCATTTGCGTCTCCTGCCAACGCTTCCGGTTTTTCGTTTTTCACGAAGAAGATTAAAGACCATGCCAATAAACATAAGGCCGATGAAATAATAAACGGAAAGCTTTCCGAAATTTTAATTAACGGGACAAACAATGGGCCGACAGCAAAGCCTACACCGAAAGATATGCCGTATATGGACATGCTTTTACCAAGTTTATGTGTAGCTGTTGTTGAAGTAATCCAAGTTTGTGTCGAAAAATGCAGTGCATGATCCCCAATACCGATTAACAGACGGAGAACAAACCAAAACATAACACTTTTCCATAATGGAAATAAAAACAGTGACATGAAAACGAGTGCCCCACCTAATAAAATAATAGGTTTATAACCGTATTTACGTAATGGCTGCTCGATAAATGGCGAGATCAATAATGTACCTATGTATAAACCTGTTGCATTCAAACCATTGAGCGTCGAGGATACACCATCCCCTTCAAAAATCACTGAAATTAGAGGTAAAAGCATTCCTTGCGAAAATCCTGAAATTGATACAATAATAACTAAAATAGCAAATCTGCGTTGTTCATAACTCATTTCAATTTTTCTCCCTTAGTTCATACAAATTATCGTATCACAGCTTTTGGGAGAAATAAAAGCAAACTCAAAAACCCTAGCTAACTTTATCTCTAAAAGTTAACTAGGGTTTTAAATATCACTATAATCCATTTCTGCTTTGCGTAAACAGTCGTATCGGCAATTAGCCGTAAATGTTTAAACTTCCTCCTTTTCCTGAGTTTGTCTATACATGTTTTTTCCGACCATCTCCTTCATATTTAAGTATGAATTTACTTTATCATAACACTTCAATAATGTAAATATTCAAAATTAACAGAATGTTAAAATAATTAACAAGTACTATACAATTTCCTATTTTTTAAAGTTAATTTAATAGATTGGTCCGGTATATACTACAAGTTGTTGTTTAACTTTTAGAAAAGGGCGTAGTATAATATTAATAAGTCAATGCAAAAGGAGCATCATAAATTATGAAGCCAATTACAAACAAAGAACAACAAGTAACATATTTAAAAGAACGTCTGGAAATTTTCCTAGAGGTGCTTGATGCAATCGATCCTGAAACGACGGAAATTGAAGATATTGATCGCTTAATTCAAATGATGGATGATTTAGAAGAAAAAATGGACCAATTCCAATCTCGCGAAGAAAAATAGCAAATTCAGCAATGCCTGTACATTAGGTATTGCTTTTTTTGTTCTTTTGACTAGTTCTGCTATTATTCGCTGTTTTTTCTTTTAATCTGACAACATTCATGTAAGCGCTCTTTTTTTTCCACTTTAAAAGAGTTATAATGTAAGATGGATTATTAAGAAGAACATCACATTTATTTCTTTGTGAAAGTTTTGTTCTAACTTATATCAAGCTTTTCACTGATCAAAATACACATATTTTTCTGGGGGGAAAAATAAGATGGCATACTTAGAAACTTTAGAAAAAAGTCTTTATTCTTTAGTAACTGAAACATCTACTAACTTACCAAAAGACGTTCGTCGTGCTATTAAAGCTGCAAAAGAAGCAGAAAATGCTGGTACACGTGCAGCGATGTCTTTAGACACAATCACTACAAATATTGTAATGGCAGAAGATAATGTATCTCCAATTTGTCAAGATACAGGTCTACCAACATTTAAAGTATATACTCCGGTTGGCGTAAACCAAATTGAAATTAAAAAAGCAATCCAAACTGCAATTGCTGCAGCTACAGGTGACGCAAAATTACGTCCAAACTCAGTTGATTCATTAACGGGTAAAAACTCTGGAACAAACATTGGTGCTGGCCTTCCAGTAGTTAAGTTTGAACAGTGGGAAAATGACTATATTACAGTTAAGCTTATTTTAAAAGGCGGCGGCTGTGAAAACAAAAATATCCAATATTCTTTACCTACAGAATTAGAAGGTTTAGGACGCGCTGGTCGTGACTTAGACGGTATCCGTAAATGTATTTTACATTCTGTATGGCAAGCACAAGGACAAGGCTGTTCTGCTGGTTTCATCGGTGTTGGTATCGGTGGTGACCGCTCTTCAGGTTACGATCTTGCAAAAGAGCAGTTATTCCGTCACGTTGATGATGTGAATCCAATCGAAGACTTAGCAAAACTAGAAAAGTATATTGTAGAAAAATCAAATACATTCGGTGTTGGTACAATGGGCTTCGGTGGTGAAGCGACATTACTAGGTTGTAAAATCGGTGTAATGGACCGTTTACCAGCTTCATTCTTCGTATCTGTAGCTTACAACTGTTGGGCTTACCGTCGTATGGCAATCGATATCGATCCGGCGACTGGTGAAATCACAAACTGGCACTACCAAGAAGGTGAAAAAATCACTTTCCGCGATGAAGAAAAACAAGACAACTCTGACAACAAAGTAGTTGAATTAGTTGCTCCAATTACTGAAGAAAAAATTCGTTCACTTAAAGTTGGGGACGTAGTAAAAATTTCTGGCCGTATGTACACAGGTCGTGACGCAATCCACCACCACTTAATCGGTGAAGGTGTAGAAGCGCCAGTAGACTTAGATGGTCAAATTATTTACCACTGTGGTCCGGTAATGGCTAAAGACGAAGCAGGCAACTGGGTAGTTAAAGCTGCTGGTCCTACAACTTCAATTCGTGAGGAGCCATACCAAGGCGATATCATGAAAAAATTCGGTATCCGTGCTGTTATGGGTAAAGGCGGAATGGGACCAAAAACACTTAAAGCTTTAGAAGAACACGGTGGCGTTTACTTAAACGCAATCGGTGGTGCTGCTCAGTACTATGCAGACTGCATCAAATCAGTTGACGGTGTAGACTTAATGGAATTCGGTATTCCAGAAGCTATGTGGCATTTAACAGTAAAAGACTTTACTGCAGTTGTAACGATGGACTCTCATGGTAACTCATTACATGCTGATGTAGAGAAATCTTCTTTAGATAAACTAGCAATGCATGCAGAGCGTGTATTCTAATAGATAAGAAAAACGACTTCTACCGCAAAAGGTTGAAGTCGTTTTTTATTTCGTTTCAAATTACATATAATTCTAACTATTCTTTTTATTGGTATGCTATACTACTTTATTATATAAGGTATAGGTGGTGTTTTATGTTCTATATTAAGATATTGATCAATGCATTATTTATAGCTGCTCAAATACACGTGAGCACAAAATATCAGTATAAACGCAGTTTCCTTGTTGCTCTTTTGTATACGATTTATGTTAGTATCATTTTCCCTTATGTAACTTTGGGATACATATATCTATATCTTTCAGTAATGCTTTGGCTATTTTTCAGCGCAAGCTTTTTTATGCGGGATCGATTATTTGGTTAATAAAAAGCAGCACAGAAATTAATCTGTGCTGCTTTTAAATATTATTGAACTAATTGTTTATCAGCTGATTCATTGTAGATTGTTGTATCGAGCTCTTTTGTTGCACGGCTTGATACGACACCCGAAACCATTGACCCGCTTACATTAAGTGCTGTACGACCCATGTCGATTAACGGTTCTACCGAAATTAAAACACCCGCTAAAGCAATCGGTAAATCCATTGCAGATAATACGATAATGGCTGCGAATGTCGCACCACCACCTACACCTGCTACACCAAATGAACTAATCGCCACAATTAAAATTAATGTAGCGATAAAGCCAGGTGTTAACGGATCGATACCAACTGTCGGTGCAATCATTACGGCCAACATTGCCGGATATACACCCGCACAACCATTTTGCCCGATTGAAAGACCAAATGAGGCAGCAAAGTTGGCAATTCCATCAGGAACACCTAGACGCTTTGTTTGTGTTTGAATATTTAACGGTAATGCCCCTGCACTTGAACGTGAAGTAAAGGCAAACAGTAATACTTCTGCTGTCTTCTTCAAATAAGTTAATGGACTTAAACCTGTTAAAGCCACAATGATTAAATGCAGGATGAACATAGCGATCAATGCCACATAAGACGCCAGGATGAATTTACCTAAATCCATAATCGCCCCAAAATCACTCGTTGCTACTGTACGTGCCATAATGGCAGCTACACCATATGGAGTCAAACGTAAAATAATACGTACAACACCCATAATTAAACCGTAAAGTGCATCGACACCTTTTTTTACATTTGCCGCCGTTTCTTCTTCTTTTCGACGGAGCGTTAAATAACTAAATCCTAAAAATGCCGCAAAAATTACAACCCCAATTGTCGACGTTGCACGGGATCCTGTTAAATCTGCAAATGGATTCGCAGGAAACATTGATAAAATCTGTTCAGGTAAAGGTGTTACTTCCGCCGAACGTTCAACCAATGATTCTCCACGGGCTTTTTCGGCCTCGCCTTGCATAATTTGAGATGCATCTAAATCAAACAGAACTGTTGATGCAATACCTAAACCAGCTGCAACAGCAGTTGTGCCGATTAATACTGATAAAATGACTGCTGCTGACTTACCTAAGTTTTTACCAAATGTAACTTTTGTAAATGCCGCCAATATCGAGATGAATACTAAAGGCATTGCAATCATCTGCAGTAACTTTACATAGCCGGTTCCGACGATGTTATACCATGGAACAGTTTCATTAATGGCATCTGCTCCTGCCCCATACGAGAATTGTAAAACTACCCCAAGCAAAATACCTAATCCTAAGGCAATAAAAACACGATTTGAAAACTTAACATGCTTCGTTTTAAGGAAGTATAAAAAAGCAATGACGATTAACAGCAAAGCAATATTAAGCAATACGTAGAAATTCAAAGTAAACTCCTCCAATTTAATAAATGTACTCCATTATATTACTCTATAATCCTTATAAGTCAAGTTGGCATTATTTTTTTTAATTCTCTATTGTATGTTATTTACAAAATAAGTTACCTATATTATAATTATTCTAAATAAGAAATCATTCTAATCTAATTGAAATCCATTATCAGTCCTTATTAATATTAATAATCATTATCAAGGAGGTATTTATGAATAATTCTAATCGAGAAAACTTATCATTAAATGAGAAAATTCTAGAACATAAAGAATTAATTGCTGCTTTAGTATCCGGCTTTATCATTTTGCTCGCGTGGCGAATGGAATCAACAGAACAAACGACAGCTGCTGTAATAGCATATTTAACAGCATTTTTTATCGGTGGCTATGCAAAAGCAAAAGAAGGTATTGAAGATACTATTGAAGATAAGTCCTTAAATGTAGAAATTTTAAT
Source organism: Solibacillus isronensis (assembly GCF_900168685.1). Classification (NCBI taxonomy): domain Bacteria; kingdom Bacillati; phylum Bacillota; class Bacilli; order Caryophanales; family Caryophanaceae; genus Solibacillus; species Solibacillus isronensis. Next base: position 30,957 of record NZ_FVZN01000010.1, read on the forward strand.
GATTATCGCTGCCATTGGATCTGCCATTATCGGTTACTGGATGGAAGGCGCTGTATTAATCTTTATATTTGCCTTAAGTGGTGCCCTTGAAACATATGCAATGAATAAAAATAATCGTGAAATCTCTTCATTAATGGAATTACAGCCAGAAGAAGCATGGCTTGTTCGAGGCGGGTTTGAACCGATTAAAGTTTCTGTAAAAGACTTGAAGATAAACGACCATATTCTAGTAAAGCCAGGCGAACGTATTCCAGCTGATGGCGAAATTTTTAAAGGTGTCTCAACAGTCGATGAGGCAGCGATTACCGGTGAATCAATGCCGATCACTAAAAATGTAGGGAATGAAGTTTTTGCAGGTACAGTAAATTTAAACAGTGTATTAACTGTAAAAGTAACTAAGCCCAGTTCCGAAACGTTATTCCAAAAAATCATTACACTTGTTCAATCTGCACATAGTGAAAAATCACCTTCACAACAGTTTATTGAACGCTTTGAAAGTGTGTATGTAAAAGCTGTATTATTGGCCGTAGCAGTTATGATGTTTTTACCGCACTATTTATTAGGGTGGGACTGGACGACAACACTGTACCGCGCAATGGTGTTACTAGTTGTTGCTTCTCCTTGTGCATTAGTTGCTTCTATTATGCCGGCTACCCTTTCCGCTATTTCCAACGGTGCAAGAAACGGGATACTTGTTAAAGGTGGTGTGCATTTAGAGCATTTAAGCGCTATTCGCGTATTGGCTGTTGATAAGACCGGGACATTAACACAAGGAACACCTGTTGTGACGGATTTTATTGTACGAGAGGATTTAGACAAACAGCAGACGTTAGCTTTAATAGCAGGGATCGAGGGACAATCAAACCACCCCCTTGCACAGGCCATTAACGCATTTGCTAAAAAGGAGAATGTCATTACTCCGCACAGTATTACCATTGAGGATATTCCTGGTTACGGGATGAAAGCGCAATTTAATGAACAGTCCTATTTAATCGGAAAACCTGACTTTGTAGGGGCAAATTTAGCAAATCAATTTGCTGATGGAGCACTCGAACAATTAGCGAATGAAGGAAAAACAGTTGTCTTTTTGAAAGATCATCAAGGCATTGCAGCGCTCATCGCCCTTAAAGATGTAGTTCGGGACGAGGCGAAAAAAGCGGTAGCTGCACTGCAAGAACTTGGGATTAACGTAGCCATGCTGACTGGTGACAATGAAACAACCGCAAAAGCGATTGCAAAAGAAGCCGGTGTTTCAACTTATGTAGCGGAGTGCTTGCCGGAAACGAAAGTCGAGTATATTAAGCAATATCAAAAAACATCCGGCCATGTCGGTATGGTCGGGGATGGCATTAATGATGCCCCTGCCATAGCTACTGCCTCCATCGGTATTGCAATGGGCGGCGGTACAGATGTAGCACTAGAGACAGCGGATGTCATTTTAATGAAAAACGACTTATCTAAAATCGCACATGCGGTTAAGCTTTCGCGAAAAATGCAGCGTATTGTAAAACAGAACATTATTTTTTCATTAACGGTTATTGCACTGCTGATTATTTCGAACTTTTTCCAAGCAATCAGCCTTCCTTTAGGCGTTATCGGTCATGAAGGCAGTACGATTTTAGTTATTTTAAATGGTTTACGTATGCTAAGTAAAAATGTTTAATACAGCAATAAAAAGGTGCATCCCATTAACAGGATGCACCTTTTGCTTTCTCTATTAAACTAGTACAAACCATAAAGCCATCGTTACGATAATTGTTGTTAATCCCATCAGCAATGTTGCCATCGTTTGCGCTTTATATGCATCCGTTACTTTCATTCCGCTGTATTGTGTAATTACCCAGAAGAAACTATCGTTTACATGGCTCACTGTCATAGAACCTGCCCCTGTTGCCATAACGACTAAAGCTAACGGTACTGCCCCTTCGATTCCTAAAGTCGGCAGCATCGGTGCGATTAAGGAAGATGTAATAACTAATGCTGCAGTTGACGAACCTTGCGCTGTTTTTAAAGCAGCGGCAATTAAAAACGGAATTAATAAAAATAATGCGCCTGTTGCCAATGCACCTAAATCCATTTCCTGCAGTTTATCACCGACGCCTGTATTTTTAATAACAGTACCAAATGCGCCACCAGCACCTGTGATTAATAAAATAGGCGCTGCTTCTTTTAATGCTTCACCAATCCAGTTTGATAATGTTTCTTCACTTAGTTCAGGCAATAGTAAAAATGCAGCAAATACCCCTAGTATAAGTGCAACTGTCGGCGAACCGAGGAATCTGAAGAACGTATTAATTCCCACTTCCGGGTCACCTACTAATGCAGCTACTGAACCTGCACCAATCAACACTATCGGCAACACAATCGGTAAGAACGATTTGAACGTAGAAGGCATTTTACCAAATGACTTAATAATTTCATCGTAATCTAATGCCGGTTCATCATCTGCCTCTACCCGAATTTTTGATGCTACTTTCGTCGCCCAAATATAGCCTACGATTGTTGCAGGAATAGCAACGATTAATCCGATTAAAATGATTGTGCCTAAATAATCTGCCGCGCCAATATTCCCTGCAGCCGCAATTGGTCCAGGAGTTGGCGGCACGAGTACGTGTGTTGCATATAAACCTGTAGCTAAAGCAACTGCCATTGAAGCAATTGTTACGCCTGCACGTTTAGCCAGCGCTTTCTTTAAACTCGTCAAAATAATATAGCCCGAATCGCAAAATACCGGAATGGATACAATGTAGCCAATGATCGACATCGCTAATTGCGGTCGTTTCGGTCCGATTACCCGCAATACGACTTCTGCCATACGATATGCAGCACCGGACTTTTCTAATATAATTCCAATAATCGTACCTGCTACAATGACGATACCGATACTCGTCATCAGTCCTCCAAAACCTGTGTTAATACTCTCTACAACTGTTAATAAAGGCATACCTGCTGCAATACCAACAAAGAATGAACTAATTAATAATGCAAGAAAAGGATGCAGCTTTAGTTTTGCCGTAGCAAAGACAATGAACAACACACCAATCAGAATAATTAGAAACAACATTTCTTCCCCACTCCTTTATATTAATCTTTTTATTAAATCCATAACCTTTTGATCCAAATAAAAGCTTGGATTACTCAATGATTGCTCCGCTGAAATTTCATCACTAACAATGCTCTCAACCTGATGAAAATAGGTTTTTAGCATATGAGAATTTTCGATCATTCCTGAAAGTAAAATGGTAGGAACACCTTGTTCTTTAGCCAGCTTAGCAACCCCTATAGGAGCTTTCCCGGAAAGTGTTTGTTCATCCGATTTCCCTTCCCCTGTTATGACAAAATCCGCATGTTCCAGATGATTTGAAAATTGCACTGCTTCCAGCACAATATCTACACCAGGCTTAAATTGGTGAGGGAAAAATGCCATAAATGCTGAGCCAATCCCGCCAGCCGCACCAGCTCCTGCACAATGACGAACTGTTACGTTTTGCTGCGACTCGATTACAGTAATATAATGATTTAAATTTTGATCAAATATATTAATATCATGCGGATCTACTCCTTTTTGGGGACCAAATACAGAAGTAGCTCCATTTAAACCTATTAACGGATTATCTACATCACAGGCAATCATGAATGTGCTCTCCGAGATTCGTGAATCAAAATTATTTATATCGATTTTCTCGAGTTCCTTAAATTGAAATACATCATTTAAAATTTCCTTACCATCTTTTGCAATGAACTTCATTCCAAGCGCTCTAAGCATCCCTTGGCCACCGTCATTTGTAGCGCTTCCCCCGATACCGATAATAAAGTGGCGATAACCTGCATCCATTGCATGTTGTATTAATTGACCCGTTCCATATGTTGTCGCAAAACGGGGGTTTTTTTCTTTTTCATTGATAAGCGTTAACCCTGAAGCTTGGGCCATCTCTATTACACAAGTTTTTCCGTCACCGAGTACTCCATATTTAGCTTCAATCAGTTTCCCTAGAGGATTTTGAACAGATGCTGTCAAATACTTACCTTTTGTTGCTTTGACTAATGCATCAAGTGTTCCTTCACCACCATCTGCTATCGGTAAACAAATTGTTTCAATGTTATTGTCCACCTTTTTAATCGCTTCCTTTATAACTGATGTAACCTCTCCGGAAGTCAATGTTCCTTTAAAGGAATCCGGGCTTATTATAATCTTCATTTGATTCCTCCCTCACATGAATAAAGCGCTTACAAAGATTATAGTGTTAAAATTCTGAATTTACTTTATACTTAGTGTATAATTTTTTTATAAATATTACTTTATTTTTATACGAGGTGTACAAATTGTTAACAATAAGGCTGGCAAATGAAATTGTAGAACAAACAATGTTACGGTTGAAGCGTAATGTAAATGTAATGAACATTGACGGTATTATATTAGCTTCCGGTGATAAGGAGCGGGTTGAAAAATTTCATGAAGGTGCAAAGTATGTGGCGGAAACGAAGAAAACACTCATAATATCAGATGACAATATACATGATTTTCCCCGAACAAAGCATGGAATAAATTTGCCGATCTTTTTCCAGGACGAAATCGTTTGTATTATTGGAATTACCGGTTTGGTCGATGAGGAGCTGCTAAATATTTCTTCATTAGTTCAGTTAACCGCAGAAGTTTTAGTACATCAGGCTCTTATTGAATCTAAAAGCGAGTGGCAGCGGAAAATGAGTGTACATATTTTTGAAGAACTGATTAGTGGCACATCCATAAATCGGGTTATAAAAGAACGGATAAATAAACTGTCCATTCCTTTTCTTGCCCCATATTGCATCATATTATTGAAGGCTGAACAAAAGACTGGTTCCCACCGGACACTTATTCAATATATCGAAGACTTCTTTTATAACAAACCCGTCATTTTTGGACATTTTCAGTTGGACGAATATTTTATTTTAACGACTGAAATGGATCAGCCTACTCTGACTAAATTAGTGGAAGCTTTTAATACATATATAAAAAGCAAATTCCGTATAAAAATTGCTGTCGGTGAACATGTCAAAGATCTCGAACGACTACCGCATTCCTATAAAACAGCACAGTTAGCCTTAAAGCATCACCACACCGTCTCAAAAGTAATTTACCATAAGGAAGTTGAAGTTTTTACATTATTTAATCCTGATGCGGCCCAACACTACAGTATAAAAACCTTGAACCGGCTTGATGATAAATTACTAATTACATTGCAATGCTTTTTTAATAATAACAAGTCAGCTTCAGCGACGGCCGATGAATTACAAATACATCGGCATACATTAGCTTACCGGCTATCACAAATTAGAGAGCAAACCGAATTAAACCCTAATGAATTTCACGATGCGTTAAAACTGCAAATCGCACTATGGCATCATGTAGGAATAAACGAATAAAAAAATGCCATTTCGATAAAAGAAATGGCATTTTTCCGTATTTAATTTCCACCTAAAAAACAGGAGATTTAGCTTGCTTTTTACTTTCCTTGGCAAGTTGCCTTTTCTGGAATGACGCATTTAGCAGTCCTCCCAATATAAGAATCATGCCGGTGAAATATAGCCAAAGCATTAAAATAATGACCCCACCAATACTTCCGTATGTCGAACTGTAATTTCCAAAATTGTTAATATAGAATGAGAATCCGTAAGTTAATACAAGCCAGCCCAAAGTCGCAAACACAGCTCCTGGAATAACACTAAACATCGTTAATCGCGGGTCTGTATTCGGAACGATCCAATACATGATTGAGATTACGATGAAAATAAGTGTTGGCGGCGTAATCCAGCGCACAAAGTTCCAAATGCTTTCGAATGACTCCTCTACACCTAAATAGCCAAAAACGATATTACCGATCTGCTGACCAAAAACCGGGAATAACAGAGCAATTAAAATAACTGCTACTAATGCAATCGTAAAAACAAGAGACCATAAACGGTTTAAAAATCCTGCTCTACCTTCTACATCATAGGCACGGTTTAATGCTTTCATCAGTGCATCAACACCTCTTGAAGCAGACCAGAGCGTACCAATAATACCGATTGAAAGCAGACCGCCGTTTTGATTGTTCAATACATCAGTTAGCGTAGATTCGATCAGTCCATATACTTCTTCTGGCATAACATCACTTAAAAAATCGAATATTTGCCCTTGTTCCAAATTTAAATACGGTAAAAGCGTTACCATAAAAATAAGCATAGGGAAAAATGATAACAGGAAAAAATAGGCCAACTGTGCCCCCATGCCTGACATGTCCACATTTTTTATCCGATAAATTAAATCTTGGATGAACCCTTTTGTCGTTAATATATTTATTTGGCTGCGCTCCGGTGAAACATATGATTTTACAAGTGAAATCTTTTCTTTTAGTTCTTCCTTTTCTTCCATGCTGCCACCACCTGTTCACATTATATTGATTCAGTGGATATCATGGACAGACATCCGGTTACCCGATTTGATCGTCCTTTTTCGAGAAAGCCTGAATCGTTTCTGAAACCATACTTTGAATTGTAGCAGGTAACTCTTTAATATCATTTTGGTTTTGCATAATTGATTGGACACCATTATTTACTGTCCCGTACAATGATTGTGCTTGGTCCATTTTTGTTTCTACCAATGCCATTAATTCATCGCGATTTTCAGCATAGTATGTTACTGTATCTTTTGCTTTCTTTGCTGTTTCTACAGTATGCTCCCGAGTTTGTTTGTCCAACATACTAATTGCTGCACCAGTTACGGCTCCAATCGCTATAAAAGGTAATAGTTTACTTTTCATTATTTTTTCTCCTCCTATATATGCTTTCGTATTCCCCTAATAATTTTTCATAAAACTTATCTATTTGTATTTTAACGAATGTTCGATATTATTAAAAGTATTCAGTTAACTTTAACCTGTTGACAAGATGATGGTTGCATGAAATGATATTTTTGTAAACATTGAAAGGTAGGGCACACAAATTATGGACTTATCAAACCCGTCGCAGCAAAATGTCATCTATATGATCGAGCAAATTAAAGAAAAACTTCGTATGGTAAATGTTGATGCTATGCAGTCTACTGCATTTGATGAAGAAAAATACGAAGATCTACAATATTTATATGAAATGGTTATGAAACGCGATTCATTTAGCCCAAGCGAAATGAATGCCATCGTAGCAGAACTAGGCGCCCTTCGTAAATAACATCAAATGTGTAATGCGAAAAAGGGTTCTAAATCAAATGTTGGGGTGAAATTATTCTAAACAGATTTCATCCCACATGACCACCCAAATTTTTATACTTCAAATTTAATAAAATCTTTGCCTTAAAGTGATCGAAACGTCTGAATCCATATGCATTCCGTTTCATCACTTTTGTTTTATTATTAATGCCTTCTAAGAAGCCATTTGAATAACCAAATGTAAAGCTATTTAAGATTTCTGTCTGCCAATTTTTAAATGTCTGAATCGCACGTTTAAATGCAGGAATCCCTGATTCTTCAACTTGTTTGTAGAACTGAAATAGTCCCTCTTTAATCTTTGATACATCGGTTTCTTTTTTTGCCTGATCAAACCATTCACAGTAGCTTTGTTTTAGATGATACGCTGCTTTTAAAATAGGAGACATCTCTGTATAGCGGGTTAAATAAAATTGATCCGTTTCTTTCAGCTTTTCTGGACGTTTATAGAGCACATGCCGCATTCTTTTACACTTTTTCCGGTCGTATTCGTGCCAGTCCTTTTGAACTTCTCGACGAACCGAATCTAGTGCCCAATAAATATAACGACAGTAATGAAAGCGATCTGCCACAATGACCGGTCTACCTAAAGACTGGCGGACCGCTGATTTAAAGGAAGGGCTCATATCCATCACCACGATTTCCACTTCACTTCCGTAACGCTTCAAATAATCTTTAATCGTTTCTTTTCGGCGGTTTGGCAAAATATCGATCGGTTCTTTGGTTTCGGCATTCGCTATAATTAATTGATATTTTCCTGCGTCGGTATCGCCTTTATATTCATCAATCGCAATCGCTTTCGGCAATTGAACACCTTGGACCATTTCTTTATGCACCATTTTCTTAAAGCGACGAATTACGGTTGTGCTAGAGGTACCCGTAACCTCCGCTGCTTCTTTAAATGTCTTCGCTTTAATTGCGCGAATGCTTAACGCTTGATTCGCTTCTTTTGTAAAACGCTGATACCGCTCAATAAAGGATGCTTTTTCAGCGAAGCGCTTTCCACAACCGCATGCATAACGACGGCGCTTATAAAAGATTACGGTCATTCGCTCAAACCATTTTAAGTGCTTAATTTTTTGAATCCGGTAATCATGTACTTTCGTAGTCCATTGTTGGCAGGCTGGGCATTGATGTGCCTGACGGGGAAGTTCAATCGAAATTGCCATACCCATCTCTAACTCTTCAATTTTTGTAATTTCTACATCTTTTAATCCTGGGATATTCATGTTAAAATTCATACAGCACAAATCACCTTTCTATTGCTTGTTTCTCGACAATTCAAGTATATAAAAAAGTGTGATTTTGTGCTTTTTTTAGTTGTGAAATTGTTTGAATACCCCAACAAATATTATAGAACCCGAAAAAGAAGCTCATCGATTAATTCGACAAGCTTCTTTTTTTCATTTAATATTCCCCAGGAAATATTAATTATTTATTTAATTCGACAGCGATTTTTGCACCTACACGGGCATTATGTTTAACAAGGGCAATATTTGCATCCAATGATTTACCTTCTGTCAGCTCTTTAACTTTGCCTAATAGGAATGGTGTTACATTTTTGCCTGCGATACCTTGTTCTTTTGCTTCATTTAATGCATTTTCAATAATTCCGTCGATAACGCTTGATTCCATAGCATCTTCAACTGGAATTGGGTTTGCGATTAATGCGCCGCCACGTAAACCTAAATCCCATTTTGCGCGTAAAATTGCGGCTGTTTCTTCTGCAGAATCAACACGGATATTTACATCGAATTCACTTTCACGTGCATAGAATGCAGGCAATTTATCTGTTCCGTAACCGATTACCGGTACACCTTTTGTTTCAAGGTATTCCAATGTTAAGCCGATGTCTAAAATCGATTTTGCACCTGCACATACTACAGCTACATTTGTCATTGCCAGCTCTTCCAAGTCTGCAGAAATATCCATTGTTGTTTCAGCGCCACGGTGAACTCCACCAATACCACCTGTTACGAATAATTCAATACCAGCAAGCTCAGCACAGATCATAGTTGCTGCTACAGTTGTTGCACCGATTTTTTTTGTTGCAAGCAAATAGCCAATATCACGACGGCTTGTTTTTGCTACACCTTGCGCATTACCGAACATTTCTAATTCTTCATCAGATAAACCGATTTTAATTTTTCCATCGATTAATGCGATTGTTGCCGGTACAGCACCGCCATCACGAATAATTTGTTCCACTTCACGAGCTGTTTGTACATTTTGTGGATATGGCATACCGTGTGAAATAATTGTAGATTCCAATGCGACTATTGGTAAGCCTTTCTCTTTAGCTTCTAATACCTCTTGTGAATATGATAAATATTGTTCCATTATAAATTCCTCCATTCAAGTAAGTTATCTTTTGTTAAATCTTCACGAACTGTTTTATCCGATTGCAATGTTTTTGATGCATTTACCAACCCGAGCTGGATTGCTTCTTCAAGTTCTTCATCGTTTAATACACCATGTAAAAAGGCACTGACAAATGCATCTCCGGCACCTGTAACATCGACAATATTTCTCGTTGCAATTGCCTTGTAATGTACTACATTACCTTCGTTACCTACCATTACTCCATGCTCGCCTAAAGTGAGCACAACATGCTCCGCTCCTTTTTGCAACAACGTGCTAACAGCTTTTTCATAATGGCTATATGTGTCCAGCTTTATATTTAAATAGCTTTCCGCCTCATCACGATTGCAAATAAAGTAACGGATACCGTGCAGGTCCTGCGACAAATTCTTCATCTTAGGTGATGAAACAGGGATTACCGCCAATGCGATATTACGCTCTATTGCGAATGTCCTAATATATTCTACTGTTTCTAGCGGGCTGTTTAAGTCAATGACAATACAGCTGGCATTTTGTAATATTGCTTCATGCTTTTTTAAAACACTCGGCAACAACTTTTCATAAATCGCCATATTTGCCATCGATATTACAAGTTCGCCCATATTATCAAGTACTGCTGTATAAGAACCTGTATTATAATCGCTTAATTTCTCTACTAAATCTACATTCATCATACTCTTACAATTTTGTTCAATAAATGCACTATCATGATCATCACCCATTACAGTAATCAGTGAAACACGGTTACCTAATCGCCCTAAATTTTCTGCGATATTACGGGCTACGCCGCCTACAGATTCTGTAACATTAGCAGGATTGGAAGTCCCTAATTGGACATTTTGCTCAATAGTGAATTTACGATCGATATTGGCACCACCAATTGCAATGATTTGATTTTTTTCCGGCAAAACATAAGCACGTCCTAAAATTTCCCCTCGTTTTATAAGGGAAGAAATCATATTGGCAAGCGCCGGCCTGGACATTCCAAGCTGTTCTGCCATTTCCTGTTGTGATAAGTAGGGATTCCTTTTTATTAATTGAAAAATTAACTTTTCCTTTTCATTCAACTTTATCACCTCGAATCAAACATTTGTTTATAATTATAAACTTTTGTTTACCTAATGTCAAATTAATACTAAATATTTTCATCCCGAGTAGTATGGAAGTACTTACTTCTTTTATGAGCGATGAAATTTAAAAAAAGCTGTTCAGAAAGTTTTCCTTTCCAAACAGCTTTCTTACTATTCTACAATTACATCGCCATTTTCTGCTATACGTGGCTGTACGAGCACTTCAACACGGCGGTTTTTAGCTCTGCCTTCTTCAGTATCATTCGTAGCAATCGGCTGGAATTCTCCAAAGCCTTTTACACTAAAGTATTTGGAATCAAGTCCTTCATTGCCCGATACGATTTCCTTCATGAAATTTACTGCACGCATAACTGACAGATCCCAGTTAGAATCAAATTCCGGTGTCTTAATCGGTACATTATCTGTATGACCTGTAATGACAATATTACGCGGTGGATCAAACATTAATAATTGAGCAAGCTCGTCAGCAATTGTATTATATTCCGCTTTTACATCCGCTCGTCCCATATCGAATAAAATACTGTCCCGGATAGTAATCAATAATCCTTCTTCTGTCATTTTAGTTTCAAACTGATCTTCCAGTTCATTAATCGCAATAAACTCGTCCACACGGTTTTGCGTTTCATGGAGGCGTTCCTGATCCTCCATATATTTGGATAACCCCGTTGTTGAATTATCAGGTGGTTGTATGACAGATGAGTTGTCCATTACACCTGTGCCACCAGTAAAAATATTATTAAATACTGCAGACATTTGCTCTAATTTCTTCTCATCCACTGAGCTTGATGCAAAAAGTACAATAAATAATGCTAATAATAAAGTTAATATATCTGCATAAGGTACTAACCAGGACTCGTCAATATGCTCCTCATGCTTTTTATGTCTTTTACGCTTCTTTGCCAAGGCCACCCGCCCCGCTTTCGGTAATTTGCTTACGTTCTTCCATCGTTAAATATGAAGCCAGCTTCTGCTCGATTACACGAGGCGCTTCACCTTCAAGGACGGATAAAATTCCTTCAATCATCATCAGCTTTTGCTTAACTTCTACAGCAGATTTGCGTTTTAGCTTGTTGGCAAATGGATGCCATAAAACGTAACCTGTGAAAATACCCAATAACGTTGCAACAAAGGCCGCTGAAATGGCATGCCCTAATTTATCAATATCAGACATATCTTTTAATGCAGCGATAAGACCTACTACAGCACCTAATACCCCAAGTGTCGGTGCATATGTACCCGCTTGCGAGAAAATGCCTGCTCCACTTGCATGACGGTCTTCCAGCGCTTCAACTTCCTCTGTTAATACATCGCGAATATAGTCTGCGTTTTGACCGTCAATCGCTAATGTCAGACCATTCTTTAAAAATGGATCTTCAATTTCAGCTGCTTTGCTTTCTAATGCCAATAGCCCTTCACGACGAGCTAAATCTGCCCATTGTGAAAACATTTTGATCAAGTCGATATCACTTGCGAGTTTTGTTTCTGAAAATAAAATTTTAAATAGCTTTGGAATTCTTTTTAATTCCTTCATCGGGAAAGCGATTGTAACTGCAGCAATCGTACCGAAAATAATAATTAAAATCGCAGCAGGGTTTATTAACACTTCCGGTGTAACGCCTTTTAAGAACATCCCGACTAACAGGGCGATAAAGGCGATGATAACCCCAACAACTGATGATATATCCATATATAGTACCTCCAAATTACGATGTCTTTTCTTATTTCGGTATATTTAAATTTTTATTAACTTCCTTTACACTAGTTATAAGAAGATTTTTTTATTTTTGACACATTATTGTTCTTATCTGAGCTGGAATATGACTATTCATGTGTCAGGAATTAACTAATTTTTAAGATAATAATTGGAGGAATGAATCAATGAATTCTATGTTCGAAGCAAATTTAACGAAATACGCGGAACTAGCAGTAAAAATCGGTGTCAATATTCAGCCGAATCAATATTTGTATATTGCTGCTTCTATCGAATCGGCACCTTTTGTACAAGTAGTGACAAAAATCGCTTATGAAATTGGAGCGAAACAAGTATTTGTAGATTATACCGATGATCAAATTACACGTGCTCGATACGAGTTGGCACCGGAAGATTCTTTCGACTTCTTCCCTCCTTGGAAAGTGCAGGAGCGTGAATGGCTTGCTGAAGAAGGTGCGGCATTTATGAGCATCGTATCTCAAAGTCCGGATTTACTGTCGGGGATTGATTCAAAACGAATTGCAGCATTCCAGAAGGCTTCGGGCACAGCATTAAACAAATACCGCCAATATGTTCAGTCAGATAAAATTAGCTGGACGGTTATTGCAGCTCCATCAAAACAATGGGCTCGTAAAGTATTCCCGGATTTACCGGAAGAAAAGCAAGTAGATGCATTATGGGATGCTATCTTTAAAGCGACACGTGCTGATCTTGATAACCCGGTAGAAGCTTGGGCACAGCATAATGACAACTTGCATGAAAAAGTTGATTACTTAAACAATAAAAACTATGCGAAATTGCATTATACAGCCCCTGGTACGGACTTGACGATTGAGCTTCCTAAAGGTCATTTATGGTGCGGGGCTGGCAGTATCAACGAAAAAGGCGAAGAATTCATGGCAAATATGCCGACTGAAGAGGTTTTCACAGTACCGCATAAAGATGGTGTAAACGGGTATGTATCTAGTACAAAACCATTAAGCTATGGCGGTAATATTATCGACAACTTCAAACTTACATTTGAAAATGGACGCATTGTTAAAGTAGAGGCCGAGCAAGGTGAAGAAGTGTTAAAAAATCTTGTTGCTACAGATGAAGGCTCACATTATTTAGGAGAAGTAGCACTTGTTCCATTCCATTCTCCAATTTCACAGTCGAATATTTTATTCTACAATACATTATTCGATGAAAATGCATCAAACCATTTGGCAATCGGCAGCGCCTATGCATTTTGTATCGAAGGCGGAAAGTCAATGTCACGAGATGAGTTAAAAGCTAACGGTTTAAACGAAAGTATCACACATGTCGATTTCATGATCGGCTCTGAACAGATGAATATTGACGGAATTACTACAGATGGACAAACTGAGCCAGTTTTCCGTAACGGAAACTGGGCATTTTAATAGCAAGTGAGATTCTGTCTATTGACAATAAACAAAATTTCAAGATGTCGCCATATTTACAATTTTTTCTACATTAACTAACTAAATTACCCTACAATGTTCCAATTTATTAGGTTATAATTGGTTAATGATTGTTATCACTAAAATAGAGAGGAGTTTTTATAATGTTTGATCACCATTATCCGTTCTTGTCTAACTACTATACGGTAGTGTTAGGATTTACGGTAATACTTCTTGTATTCTTATTTATGTTTATTATGTATTTACGTATTGGTTTACAATCACACGACTCTGTTATAGTAGATTCAAAAGCAAACACATTTGCGCCAAACGAAAAATCATTGGATGGCCACCATCATCATTAAATTTTTTACAACCACTCTAAAGAGTGGTTGTTTTTTTAGGTAGCGGATTTTTGCTATACTTCTCTCTATTTAGTAGAAATTTAACTTTATTAATGCGCATTTGTTTGAATTATCTAAAAAATATTTTAAAATATAGAAGAATCGAAAGGGGTTTGAAGAACAAATGTCTGCATTACAATCAATTTTAGAGTTTAACGGAAAATTCGTAGATGAAAAACAATATGAGCAGTATGCTACAACAAAATATCCTGATAAAAAAATCGTTGTTTTAACTTGTATGGATACTCGTTTAGTTGAATTACTACCTAAAGCAATGAATTTGCGCAATGGGGATGTTAAAGTTGTAAAAAGTGCAGGGGCAATCGTAAATCACCCGTTCGGCGGGATTATGCGTAGCTTACTTGTAGCGGTTTATGAATTAAAGGCTGACGAAGTATATATTATCGGCCACTACGACTGCGGTATGAGTGCAGTTGATCCGGACGTAATGATCGGTCATATGCTTGAACGAGGGGTTAAACAGGAAACGATTGATGTCATCAATTACGCTCGATTTGATTTAAAAGAATGGTTATGCGGTTTTGGGGATGTTGAAACAAGCGTATTAAAAAGTGTAGATTTAGTTAGAACACATCCGCTAATGCCAAAAGGTGTTCCTGTACATGGTCTTATTATCGATCCTGCAACAGGAAAGCTGGATTTGGTAACGGACGGAACAGTTGATCAAAAATAAATAATAAACGATAAACGACAGTGCTCTTCATAATGAGCACTGTCGCTTTTTTATTATGTCGTCCCTTTATATTCCCGCTGCAAAATGGCGTACATATAATGGTCGACCCATTTTCCGTTTATATACAACAGCTCCCGCAATAACCCTTCCCTTGTAAAACCTGACTTTTCCAATACTCGGATGGAAGCTGAATTTGGTGGTGCAACATATGCCTCTATTCTGTGAAGATTCAATGTAATGAAAGCGAATTCCATAACTAGACGCACCGCTTCTGTCACAAGTCCTCTACCTGTGAAATTCTCATCCATTGAATAGCCGATAAAACCGCTTGAATAAGGTAAACGTTTAATTGAATAGAGTGAAATATGTCCGATTAATTGACCTGTTGCATTGTAAAAAATTCCGAAAGAAAATTCCCGGTTTGTTTGCAGCAAATGTATGCTTTCCAAAATCTTATTATACTGTACTTGTTCTGTGTAAAATTCATCGCGATGTAACGGTTCAAATTCGGACCAATACATTTTATTGTCTCTTAATAATTTTGCCAACCCTTTCGCATCGGACGGGGTAAATGTACGAAGCGAACATTGTTGCCCAATAAGTCGAACCATTGGACCCTCCTTCTTGTGAAATAGCTTGAATAAGCTTTTCATTGAACCACCTTCATTTCATTTCAAAGCTTGCCTACCGTTTTTTTAACTTTTTTCTTTTTTGATTTTACAGGCTCAGGCTTTATATCTATAGATCCCGTTTTTTCTTTATCTGCAGCTGTTTCTTTACCCTTTTCGAAAATGTTCGTAAGTTTCATGCCCCGTTTTGTAACTTCTTTTTCTATATGGGCAACTGTTTCTTTTAGTACTTGAACACGTGCATAGTTTTTATCGTTCCCTGCTATTAAGTGCCAAGGAGCGTTTTCCGAATCGGTTTTTTCGAACATTTCATCGGCTGCCTCACAATATTGATTAAATTTATCACGGTTCCGCCAATCTTCAGCCGTCAATTTCCATGATTTATACGGATCGGCTGCTCTTTCATTAAAACGTTTAAGCTGTTCATCCGAATCGATATGGATCCAAAATTTAATCATTATATAATCTTCATCTGTCAATTGTTTCTCAAAGCCATTAATTTCTTCATAAGCGCGTTTCCACTCTGCTTCTTCAGCAAACCCTTCTATGCGCTCCACAAGTACCCGCCCATACCAGGAACGGTCGAATATTGCGATCTGTCCATGTTGCGGCAACTTTCTCCAGAAACGTTGCATATAATGATACCGCATTTCATGGGGCTGCGGGGCAGAGATCGGCCATACCATTAACCCGCGCGGATCGATACGTTCTGTTAGGCGCTTGATTGCTCCCCCTTTGCCTGCTGCATCCATACCTTCAAATACAATAATAAGACCAATTTTATTGTTGAATAAAAATTGCTGGGCGTTTAGCATTTCGTATTGTAAAGCTTTCAATTGTTTCTTATAGATTTCCTTCTCCAGTTTTTGCGATAAATCCACATCTTTTAGCTTTTTCAAATAGTGCTGCCTCCCCTACTCCATTGATTTATGTATATTTTACTTGAAAGTGTATGGAATTGGTAATTGTTGCAGTCATTTATTTGAATCATTTGATTATTTTATGTTGGGACCTTGTTTTGATAGAACAAAAAAACGCGGGTGCACTTATGTATGCACCCGCGTATATAATTTAGTCTTCTAAAGTTGTTAAAATGATCGGTTTGTCTTTAGTTACGATAATCGAATGTTCAATTTGGGCAACTAATGATTTGTCCGGTGTAATGAATGTCCAGCCGTCACCTGATTCTACGATATGCTCAGCCTTCGCCGAAATAAACGGCTCTACTGCCAACACCATGCCTTCTTTCATGATAGTTGTATCCCAAGCATCATAATAGTTCAATACATGGTTTGGCTCTTCGTGTAATGATTTACCTAAACCATGACCTGTTAAGTTCATAATTACTGTTAAACCGTGGTCACGTGCTTCACGCTCTACCGCTTTACCGATTTGATTTAATTTTGAACCTGCTTTAACCTTAGTCATTGCACGTTCAAATGCTGATTTTGCTACAGTGCAAAGTTTTTCTTTATCCTCATAACCTTCACCAACGACAAATGAAATACCTGTATCTGCAAAATACCCGTTTAAAGAGCCCGAAACATCAATGTTTACGATATCGCCTTCCTGAATAACCTTGTTACCTGGAATACCATGTGCAACTTCGTGATTTACTGAAATGCAAGTATATCCCGGAAAATCATATTCGCCTTTAGGACCTGAAACCGCGCCTGCTTCCGCAAACATACGGCCTGCAATTTCATCTAATTCTTTCGTTGTCACGCCAGGTACTGTCGCAGCTTTCATCGCCTCACGAATTTCAGCACAAATGCGTCCAATTTTTTTAAACGCCTGTATTTCTTCTTGAGTAGTAACAATCATGTGTAACTTCCTTCCTCTTAAACAATGTCTATCCTTAACTATAGCATACTTAAAATGGGTTGTAATTGTTCAAGGATTTTTAAATTTACCGGTTTATTCCTAATTTAGTACGACTTTCTACTATATAAAAAGAAAAACTTGCAGCGGAGAAAGTATTCCTCGCTGCAAGCCTTGAGTTTTCTATTCTTTATGTTGTTTTTACTTTTTGCAGTAAACGGGGTGCAGAAGTGAATAAAATAACTGCGATAATTGCTGTAAGTATTGTAGCAGGTACCATATAAGTACTGTTGTAAATAATTGAATAGGCCCATACATTATCATCGCCTGCATATTCTTTAAAGAACACGACACCTGCAAGCAAGTGCGAAACAAATCTTAAAGCACCACCTATAAGTGCCCCAATGACAATATAAAGTGCCATTTTTACTTTATTGAGTGATTGTGTAGCCTCTAATAATGGCTTTCTTACAATTGCCGCTAATCCTACTACTGTAAAGGCAAGACCATAATCTAAAATTGCCTGAAGCCAGTGTACAATGTAAGCACCGAACATCATTTGCATAACGCCGATCAGCAAGCCTGTTGCAAGTCCTGCCGTTAATCCCCAACGAATAGCCATTAACATAATCGGTACCATAACAAAGCTGATTGACCCGCCTTGTGCCCACATTTTAAATGATACTTGATCCAATACAAGTCCGATGGCAGCAAATATCGCTATCTCTACCATCATCAATAATTTCTTTCTGTCCATAACAATTCCCCTTTCTTTTATCCGATGTAACAAAAGTGAAGAGGGATAGAATTGAAATCAATTACGCATTTGCGTAATTGATTGCGTCGGGATTCGGCTTTAGGACCCACACGATGTGGGTCAGTCAGCCATTGTCGCACGATGCGACGTTTATTGGCTGACTTCCTTTTTAGAACTCCTAACCGAATCCATGACATCCGTCGGAAACTTTTACTTTTTCAGTAGGTTTTTTGAAAAAGTAAAAAACGATAATCAGGACAAAAGCCTGACTATCGTTTGAACAGTCGGATTCTATCCACATCCCTACGCAAGTGCTAACTTACAGGTTCAAAGAGTCAGTGCAATCCCGTGCACAATCTCAGCCGACTTTCTCGGCACCCCTTGTGGTACATCTAATTTTTATTGTTTGAACATGCTCATTGTAACCAATATTTTTACAACTTTCAACAGCTATTATTTTGAAACGTACTAGAATTACATATAATAGATACGAAGGAGTGATAAATAATGGATCAATCGAAAGGTTTAAGTGCACTGAGCTATTTAAGCTTTTATTTTGCACCGTTTATTTTACCGTTAATTATATTTATTGTTACGAAAGATGCTGCCGTTAAAGGCCATTCTAAAAAAGCTTTTATTACACAACTCATACCTATACTTTTAGGGATTCTGTACATGATTTACTTTTTCACTTCCGTTCTTTCCCGAAATGATACTTTGATCTTGAGCATTCAGGATTTTTTCATAAGTTCACATTTTATCGGATTTATTCTTTTAGTTGTTATTACGTTCATCCTGGCGATATGGAATTTAGCTCAAGCGATTAAAGTTTTACGTTAATGTTTATGAAAGCTCCTTCTTTGGGTATATTTTTTATACGAAATGTATTCGTTAAGGAGTGTTTACTAATGAAATTAAATAAGCTCATTAAAACAGCAATTAAATATGGACCAATCGTGTACCCAATCATTAAAAAAATGATGGACAACAAAAAATCTACACCCCAACCAGCAACTACACGACGAACTCCAAAACGTTAACGCAAAAAAAACATTTCCCACTTTTACTGGAGGGAAATGTTTTTTTTTCTTATTTAATAATGATTTCCGTTTTACTATAGCCTTCTTTTAGCTTTTGCACTTGTAAAATAGCTGGCATTGCTGCTTTTAGTTCGGCCACATGGGAGATGACGCCGATTAAGCGGCCTGTTTGTTGAAGATCGATCAATATATCGATTGCCCTTCTTAACGCTTCCTCATCCAAAGTACCGAAGCCTTCATCGATAAACATCGTATCGATATGCACACTTCCTTGAACACTTTGAATAACATCGGCCATTCCTAATGCTAATGAAAGTGAGGCATTGAATTTTTCACCGCCGGATAATGTTTTTACATCCCGCGTTTGCCCTGTATGGCTGTCATATACGTCGATGCTGAGTCCACTTTGAGCATTTCCTTCTTTCCTTCCTGTAGATTTCAGGAAGTATTGGCCATTTGATAAGACACGTAAACGTTCATTTGCCGCATGTGTCACTTTTTCCAAATAGCCGATTTGCACAAACCGTTCAAATGAAATTTTCGCATCATTTTGACCGCGAATTAAATTATAAACATGTTCAACTTGCATCAGCTTTGCTTTATAGCTTTCGATTTGCTGTGCGGATTGGTCAAGTTTATCGCGCGTCTCCTCACATTGCTCCACATAGGACTGGATCAATGTTATTTTCGAGTACTGTGCCTCGATCTGCTCATTCAGCTCCTGAATCTGTTGCTCACATGCCGTTAAATCGGCTCGTTCTTTTCCTTCAAGCAAAGGTTCTTCCTCAGCAATTTGAACAGATAATGTATGAACACTTTGTTTGTACGCTTCAACCGCATCCTGAATTTGCTGCTGTACATTTAAAGGCAGTAACGCAGTCTTATACGTTTCCAAGTCGAAACCTTCCTGCTCCAATGCTGATTCAAATGCTTTTTGCGCTAAAAGAGATTCCTGCTGTTTTTCTGTTACAAGATTTTTCGCATGAAGATGGTTTACTTCACAAGATTTTTCATCCAATTGGATTTTTTGCATCGCTTCAAGTGCATTTTGAATTGCAAGTTTCAAATGGCGATGTTTTTGCTGCTGGCTCGCCAATTCTTGTGTTACTTCATCCAATCTAGAAAACTGAGGCAATAATGACTGCTCACTTTGCTCAAGCTTCCCTTTTTCCTGCGCATATTGTTTATCAATATCGATTACATATTGCTGCCCTTTTTCAATGCGCCCTTGCAGCACTTCTTTATTTTCTGAAAGCTGTACCATCGTTTTCTTTTCATTGATAAGCTGTGCCTGCTGCTGTTTTTGCTTTGTCAACTGCGCAGTCAGTACGGCCAATTGCTGTTCATACTCATGTAGCTGTGAAAGCTCAGCGTCAAGTGACTGAAGCGCACTTCTTTTCTGTTCCAATGTTGCCTTTTCCACATCTAATTTCGAATTGACCTGGTAAAAGCTTTGCATCGCCCGATCGCCTTCTTGACGCAGCTGTGCCAATGCTTCTTCATCAATGACAACCGCTTCGCTGCTATGAATGGCTGGGTGTTCTGTGCTTCCACATACAGGACATGCTTCACCGTGCTGTAGTGATGCTGCAAGAAAGGATGCCTGGTTGCTGCGTATTTGCTGCTCCATATTGTGCAGCTTCTGTTGTGCTTCATCAGCAACTTGTTTCTTCTCAGCAAGCTGTTTCACTAAAACTTCGACATTCTTCTGTATTGCAGCCACTTCTTTTACCATTTCAATTTTACGTGTTAATGCAGCATGTGCTTCATACGTATCATGGTATGTCACTGTCGCATTTTCCAGCTCATTTATAATGGCTTGCTGCTTTTGATGTTTTTCTTTTAAAGAGGATGCTTCGTTTTGCAGCTTATCAAATAATTGCTTGGCGTTTTTCTGGTTTTCTGCAAGCTTTGAAACATTTTCCCGCTGTGTATTAATCGATTGATAGATCGGAACAAGCTGTTCAAGCTGAGAAATCGATTTTGTATAGTTATCCAACAATGGTTCTTGCTGCTTTTGTTCCTGATAATGAGCTGTCGCCTGCTGAAGTTGTGCCTGTGCGCGTTCATGGTCAGTCTTTGCTTTTTGTAAAGAGACTTCTGCTTGTTCAAGCTGCCGTTTTACCTTCTCATA
This sequence comes from Solibacillus isronensis, assembly GCF_900168685.1. NCBI lineage: Bacteria > Bacillati > Bacillota > Bacilli > Caryophanales > Caryophanaceae > Solibacillus > Solibacillus isronensis. Next base: position 52,225 of record NZ_FVZN01000010.1, read on the forward strand.
TTCACGCTCTAAAGGTTCAATTTGATTAGCCTTTTTGGCAAGTACAAGTTTCTGCTGTTCTGCTTGTATTTTATCCTTTTGCTCGAGTAATTCTTCGAGCCGCGCTTTCCGCAATGAAAACTTTTCAATCCGCTCATTTAACAGTCTTTGTTCATTTAATGTTTTAACTAACTTTTGTAATTCTATTTTTGAAGCATCATATTCACCTTTTAATGCAGTACAATGATCCTCATAATATTGCTGTTCTGTCAGCAAGGCACTCTTTACTTGATACAGATTAATGACATCATTGTTCAGAGATGAAAACAGTTCCGATTCTCTATGCGGGAGTCGTGATCGGATTTCATGAATTGTGTTATCCTGTTGCATCTTTGCTTGTTCATAATTTTTTTCGGCAATATTCTTTTTCTCTTTCAGCAGTTCCACCATTTTCGTAAAGCGTTCCGTTTTGAAAATTTTTCGGAAAATCTCTTCTTTATGCTTTGATTCCGATGTAAGGAGCTTTTGAAATTCCCCTTGCGGCAGCATGACAATCTGATTAAATTGGGACTGTGTTAAGCCGATCAGTTCTTCAACTTTCGACTGAATGAGCTTAACTTGAAACTTTTCAACAGCGGGTACAATGACCCCATCGGTAATCTCAAAAAACTCACGCTTCGCACTTGCACCGTCATGACCAAACTTCCGCCAAATACGGTAAAGGCGACCGTGTACTTCAAATTCAAGTTCGACTTCCGTATCAACCGTTTCATCCGCAAAATCACTGCGCAAAAACAGCGACTTTTCCCGATCCTCTCCACTTCCAGAATCATAAAGTGCAAACGTAATCGCATCAAAAATAGTCGTTTTCCCCGCCCCAGTTGCACCGGAAACAACAAAAATTCCATGTTCATGAAGTTTTGTAAAATCAATGACTTCTTTTTGATGATACGGTCCAAATGCTGTCATCGATAATTTTATTGGCTTCATCGTTACAGCACCTCCTGTTTTTCACGTTCATTTTCGATTAGCTGCTCTAAAACATCTGTATAAATCTCTTTTATTTCATCACTTAAAGGCTTGCCTGTCATCTCCGTATAAAATAGCTCAAACAGTTCGGAATCATCCATCTGAACACGGTTCATTGTTGTCGCATGCTGTTCAAGCTGTTCATACACAACCGTTCGTTCAATATGCAAAGCATTCGGATAAACCGTGCGGACAAGTTCGGCAGCACCTTTCACATAATGTTCATCCTGTAATTTAACAAATACATAATCGTCATTTACTTTATGCTGCAATATATCCTCAAGCATTCCCGTCACGACACGCATGTCCCGTATTGGTGTAAGCAATCTTTTTTCAATCGCTATTGTTCCGTCTTCTTTTAAATCCACAATTAAAAATCCCTTATTATGTGTCACTTCAGATTCTGAATACTTAAGTGGCGATCCTGAATATTGAATGTTCTCGTTTGCAACAAAGTGCGCCTGATGTAAATGTCCTAACGCTGTATAACAGAACGGTTCGAATAATGCTGAGCTGATACATTCCGTCCCGCCAATTGTCAATTTACGTTCAGAGTCACTCGTATTCGGCTCGGGCATTCCGTCCTTTGTAATGAAAGCATGACCGATGATAATATTGCGTTTCGTATAATCCATTGTCTGCTTAATCTGTTCAATGATTTTCGCCATTGCCGCTTCATGCGATGTAATGGATTGATCGTCAAATACTGCCCGAACAATTGACGGCTCTGCAAAAGGAACTAAATAAAAGTGAACTTCCCCATATTTATCATGCATGATGACTGGATCGATATTCTGTTCTAAATGACCGACGATATGTAAACCGCTCGCCTTCATAAATTCACTGCCAAAATTTAAACGTGTAGCGCTATCATGATTTCCAGCGATTGCTAAAATCGGTGTTTTTTCATCGACTAAAATTTCTTTTAATGTTTTATTTAAAAGTTGGATCGCATCTATCGGTGGCACTGACCGATCATACAAATCCCCGGCTATAATAATGACATCCGGTTTTTCTTTTCTAATTTCTTCGATAAACTGTTCAAGCACAAATTGCTGGTCTTTCGTCATCGATACACCTTGTACTATTTTTCCTAAATGCCAATCTGCTGTGTGAAAAATTTTCATGAATACCGCCTCCTATCTTATAACTATAAGTGTACATGAGGGAAAATAAAAAAACCATATCGTACGAATATTCGTTCGTACGATATGAGCCAGTAATTGAACACAAAAAAGCATTCCTTCAAGAAATTCTTGATGGAATACTTTTTTTATACAAATATCGGTATCGGTTGATTCAGTGTATGCAGTGCGATATATGGTACTTCTTCTAAAGCTGACTTACTTTGCAGCTGCAGTATTTCTTCAAATGTTTTCGGGTTTGGGGCTGGCATTGCATCGATTGGCAAAATGAGTGCCTCATTCCCGCTATAACTTTTCAACATTTCATTAGCCATTATACGGTACCCAAGCTGGTTTGGATGCACATCCGCCACATTCGGCAAATATGTTGTGCGCTGCTGTTCAAATACTTCATAAACATCCACAAATATATAGCCTGCTGTTTCTGTTTCCTGCTTCAGTATTGTATTTAAAAGCTGTACGGCCTCTACCGCTCCACCTGCCTGTTCTTTATGAACACTAGCATAAGGGAAATAGTAGCCAAGTACATACACTGTCGCTTTCGGTGACTTTTCACTAATTAACGAAAGTAGCTCTCCCATTTGGGTACGCACTTCATTTAATGCGAAATTTGCACTAAGCTGACTAAAAGCGAGCGTTCCCTGTTGTGGATTATGTGTAATAAGCGGCAGTAAATTATTCGCTCCTGCTGACAGTGTGATTAATGTTGCTTCACTTAACAAAGGTGCAGCCTTTTCAGACTGAACGGTTTCAATCACATTTCCTACACGGTAACCCGGGAAAGTAAGCTCTTTAGAAAAATGCCCGAGCTTGCCATGGCGCTCCAGCTGCAAAGCAATGTAATCCGTATAACCTGCGTCAATTTGACTGTAAGGTGTTTGCCCTGCTGCCAAAGAGTCGCCAAGTGCAATATAAACTTCTCGTTCATTGGCTAATGCTGCCGTTGGAAACAGAACAATACAAAAAATAAGACTGAATATTATTTTTCGCATTTATTCACCCCACTTCAATTGTTAAAATGCCCAATTACCTTTTCTGAAAATCGGTTCTGTAGTGCCATCTGCCAGAATTCCGTCAATATCCATTTCCTCGCTGCCGATCATGAAATCTTCATGTGTGATCGATGTATTAATGCCCAATGCTTCCAGTTGGCCCTTTTCAAGTTCCTTGCCACCTTCATAGCACGTCGGATAAGCTTCTCCTATTGCTAAATGGTTAGAGGCATTTTCATCGAATAATGTGTTGTAATATAAAATATTTGATGAAGAGATAGGTGATTCATGCGGTACTAATGCCACTTCTCCTAAATATGAAGACCCTTCATCAGAAGCAACCAGCTGCTGTAATAAGTCCTGACCTACTTTTGCCTCAACATTAACGATTTTACCTTTTTCAAAAGTCAGCTTGAAATCATCAATAATATTACCTTTATAAACGAGCGGCTTCGTATTTGATACGTATCCGTTTACACCATATTTTGCAGGTAACGTAAAGACCTCTTCTGTCGGCATATTCGCGATGAATGTTGTACCATCTGGTGCCTCGCTGCTTCCGCTCTTCCACAAATGTTTGTCCGGAAGTTCAATCGTCAAGTCTGTACCAGGTGCCGTGTAATGAAGCTTCGCATACTTTTTCTTATTCAGCATATCTGCACGTGCATGTAAGTTTTCAATATGAGTTTGCCAGTTTGCCACCGCATCCCCTTCACCAATACGCACTGTTTTGAAAATAGCATCCCATAATGCCGGAACCTGCTCTTGTTCCGGTAAATCAGGGAATACTTTTGCCGCCCATTTCGGCGAAGGAACAGCAATAATTGACCATGCAATATCATCATTCATAACAGCTTTACGGTAATTAACTAATGCTGAACCGGCTGCTTTTTGCTGTGCCCCGATTTTTTCTGAATCAATACCTGCCAGTAAATCAGGGTTTTCTGCATCGATCCAAAGTAGTGCACCTTTACGTTCAATTAATTCTTCACGTTGTGCGACAACCCATTTCGGGAAATTAGCTGTTTCTTCTACCGTTACATTTTCAAAATAAGCACGCTCAAAGCTGGCATCAGTTAAGTTTACATGAACACGGCTTGCGCCTGCTTCATATGCTTTTTTAACGACAATACGTGTAAAGTCCAGCGTATCCGTAGATGTGTTAATTAATAAATATTGTCCTTTTTGAATATTTACTCCGATTCGAACGGCTAAATCTGCAAATTGCTCTAACTTTTCTTGGAATGTCATGAATTATTTCTCCTTTTTCTTACTGAAAGTCATGCCTTTTTTATTGGATTTTGCTTGATACTGCTTTTTCTCTGTTGCTTTATTCGCTGCAGGTGCCGCTTTCGATGATACTGTTTTTGCATTCCCCTCGACAAGTTGTCCTTGTGTCCATACTTTTTGAACACCTTTTAAGGAAAGATCGCGCAACCATTTTTTGAAAGTCTTTTCGTCTTTGTACGATAGTAATGTCAGTACTTCTCCGTCAGCACCGGCACGTCCTGTACGCCCTGAACGGTGTGTATACTGCTCGATTGTTCTTGGTACATCAACATGAATAACATGTGTTAAACCTGAAATATCTAAACCTCGTGCTGCAATATCCGTCGCGATTAAAATGCGTGCTTCCCCTTTTCGGAATGCATCCAGCGCTTTTTTACGCTCATCTTTTTTCATATCCGAATGAAGTGCTACAATCGGCGCATCTCGGTATTCCAGCTTGTTCTGTTTCATTAGTACTTGGTCGATGTTATTAACAAAGGCTAATCCGCGCAATCCTTCAATATTGGCTAATCGACGAAGCATATCAGTTTTGTCACGCTCTTCTACTTTTACAAAAGAGTGGACAACTTTACCGAACTTCACCATATCTTCCGGCTTGATTTCGATGCTGATTGGCTCGAACATTAAGCGCTCTGCAACAAGCTTGATCTCCTCAGTAATCGTTGCCGAAACAACAACGACTTGACGACCGAATGCAGCATTTTCGATAAACGATTTTACGACAACACGGTACTCGCGGCTAAGAAGCTGATCGCATTCATCCAAAACGATTGTTTCGATTTCTTTAAGTTTTAATTTACCTTGGCGAGCTAATTCATTTAAGCGTCCTGGTGTTCCGACAACAATTGTTGGCTTCTTCTTTAACTTTTCGATTTGGCGTGCCGAGTTCGCACCGCCGATTAATTGCTGAACAGTGATGTCTGTTCCTGCTGTCCAGTCACGGATTACTTCGACGATCTGCATCGCAAGCTCCTGTGAAGGTGCAACGATCAATGCCTGAGTTTGTTTCTTTTTACCGTCTACTTTATTTAAAATCGGTAATGTGTAGGCTAACGTTTTCCCAGATCCTGTCGGTGATTCTGCTACGATATCTTTGCCCTCAACCATCGCAGGAATCATTTCCTCTTGTATTTTCATTGTCGTTTCAAACGACCATTTATTTTGAAGTGTTTCGTTTAATAAGCTAATTGCTGACATATTGTTTTACCACCTTTTATTCGTTGGCTTTAGTGTACCATATTCCATTATTAATGCGAAAATTTGGCGGGATATCGGTAAGTGTTTTACAGCGAAAAAAGGAGGCGATGTGTCAAATGAAGAATGGAGCGTGGAAGCTGGAGGATTTTCTAATAAATTCGGAAATCATCTAATAAATTTGAATTTGTTCTAATAAAATGGCGATCTTCTAATATATGCGTCCGTTGTGCTAATATCGGTTCGCTTTGTTCTAATATCAACTTGCCTTTTTCTAATAAAGCTCGGACATTTTCTAATATCCCGTATCATTGTTCTAATAAAATTCAAACCGGATGCTTTTCCGTACGATTTGAACTCAAAAACCCGCCCCTAAAATTCAGGTATTAACCGAAGTTCTAATAACCTCACTATTTCTTCTAATATTCCCCTCATTTCTTCTAATAACTCTCTCCATTGTTCTAATAAAAAACCCGCAATAAAAAAGCATGCCGGAAACCAAATTCCAGCACGCCTAGTTTCTACACTCTTTCAATAATTAAAGCAATTCCTTGTCCGCCACCTATACAAAGACTGGCAACCGCATACTTCCCGTTGCGTCGTTGCAGTTCATATGCAGCGGATAAGATAATTCTTGTTCCACTTGCACCGACCGGGTGACCGAGGGCAATTGCACCACCGTTTACATTCGTTTTCTCACGGTCCAGACCAAGTTCCTTCTCCACCGCAATATACTGGGCTGCAAATGCTTCATTAATTTCAACTAAATCCATGTCTTCAATTGTTAAATTCGCACGCTCCAATGCTTGACGAATTGCCGGAGCCGGGCCGATTCCCATAATCGTAGGATCTACACCCGCTATTCCCCATGAGACAATGCGGGCTAACGGCTTTAACCCTTGTTCATTTACAAAATTTTCACTAGCGACAACGACAGATGCTGCCCCGTCATTAATTCCCGAAGCGTTCGCAGCAGTAACCGAGCCGTCCTTTTTAAATGCAGGGCGTAACTTTGCCAAGCTTTCCATTGTTCCGCCTTCTTTAATATGTTCATCCTGATCTATTAAAATCTCGCCTTTTCTCGTAGCTACAGCAACCGGCACAATCTCTTTTGCAAAAGTGCCATTCTCACGCGCTTTTGCGGCCCGTTCATTTGATAGTATTGCAAATGCATCTTGTTCCTCACGGGAAATCGTATATTGTTCAGCAAGTTTTTCTGCCGTCATGCCCATTCCTGATCCAGTATACTGATCAGTTAATGTCGCTTGAAGCATGTCGGTAAACTCCAGGTTACCTAGTTTTGAACCGCTGAAGCGTTGTTCGAAATTCGAATATGGTGATTGGGACATATTTTCCGCTCCCCCAGCGAGTACAACATCCCCTTCACCTAGCTGAATCATCTGAGCCGCCGATACGACCGATTGCATACCCGATCCGCAAAGACGATTTAACGTTAGTGCCGGCACTTCCTTTGGCACCCCTGCATAAAGGCCGATATGACGGGCTAAATATGCCGAGTTCGCACCAGTTGTAATTACACCCCCGTAAATAACATGGTCGACTTGCTCAGGCTGTACGTTTGCCCGTTTTAACGCTTCCACTGCTGTTTTTGTGCCAAGCTGTACTGCATCTGTTGTTGCAAAAGATCCTCCAAAAGCTGTAAATGCTGTACGAGCCCCGTCTACGATATATACGTTTTTCATTAATTCCATCCCCTTTGAAAGTACTATTTTATAATTTGTTTTGCGATAATCCCCTTCATGATTTCGGTCGTTCCTGCGTAAATTGCTGCTACTGGAATATCACGATATCGTCTTGCGATTTCATATTCCTCCATATAACCGTAACCACCGTGAAGCTGCAGACAATCCGATACAACACGCTTGGCCATTTCACTGATCCACCATTTGGCCATCGATACTTCCTTCACGATATCTTGTCCTGCAATATGTTTGGCAATTAAACTATCGACATATGTACGGCCAAGGTCAATTTCAGTTGCCATTTCCGCTAACTTAAATTGAGTATTTTGGAAATCGGCGATGCGGCTGCCGAATGCTTTTCGTTCTTTTACATAGTCTACTGTCAGGTTTAAACAGCATTCTGCCTCAATTTGTGTTTCGATAGCGACAATAAGACGTTCCTGCTGCAGTTTTTCCATTAAATAATAGAAGCCGCGGTTTTCTTCCCCTAATAAGTTTTCGGCCGGTACACGTGCATCTTCAAAAATAAGCTCTCCTGTATCTGCACTGTGCATCCCGATTTTATCGAGTTTTTTCCCGCGCTTGAAACCAGGTGTCCCACTTTCCACAATAAGTAGACTAACTCCTTTATATGCCGGACTTGCCTGCGGATCTGTTTTACAAACGACAACAATATAATCTGCATGAATGCCATTCGTAATAAATGTTTTTTCACCGTTTAAAATATAATAATCCCCATCTTTTTTCGCTGTCGTCTGAATGCCTGCGAGATCAGAGCCTGCACCGGGTTCCGTCATAGCAATAGCCGAAATATATTCGCCTGTAACGCTTTTAGGAAGCCATTTTTCCTTTTGTGCAGCAGTCCCATATGCTTCAATATAAGGTGTCACAATATCGGAATGAAGCGATATCCCACTTGCTAACCCTGCACCAACACGCTCAAGTTCCTCCGTTAATATAGCAGAATAGCCAAAATCGAGCGCAAGCCCCCCATATTCTTCACTGACCATTGGACATAAAAAGCCATTCTCCCCGAGCTTCAGCCAAAAATCCCGTGGAATATCGCGATCTTTTTCCCATTGCTCGAAATAAGGATACGCCTCTTTATCCAGCATTTTTCGTAAAGCTTTTCTGAACATCTCATGCTCTTCAGTATAAATGCCCATTTCCCCGCCCCTTTGTTTTTTCTGAATATTGGTACATTTCAATTTTAACAGGCACAAAATATGGAAACAATGTTTTTATAAGAAATATTATTGCACTATACAGAAATTCTAGTAAAAACCAAAAAAAGAGTTGCCAGAATTATTCATGACAACTCTCGGTATTAACTATTGTTTAAAAGTAAAATAGCTTTCCTTGTATGGCCATTTACTTGTTCTAACGCAACTTTTACTCGTTCATATTTTTCATTTGTTTTTAGCATGACAATTGCCGGCTTAACAGCAAATTTCGTTTTTTCAAGTACTTCTTCTGCTTCTTCATATTTGCAGTCCGTCGCATCGATGACAATTCTTTTAGCCCGCTCTATTAATTTTTTATTGCTCGCATGTACATCGACCATTAAGTTTTCGTACGCTTTGCCTAATTGCACCATTGACGCCGTACTGATCATATTTAAAATCATTTTATGAGATGTAGCTGCTTTTAATCGGGTTGATCCTGTTAATATTTCAGGACCTACGACGACTTCAATCGCATCTTCCGCATAGCGGCTTACTTCAGAATTAATATTGCTTGTCAAACTTACCGTGTAAGCACCGACAGATTGCGCGTAATCTAAAGCACCCATCACAAACGGTGTAGTACCACTTGCCGTAATACCGATAACGGAATCGAACCGCGTTATGTTCTTTTCCTTTAATTTATTTCTTCCATCTTCCAAACGATCTTCAGCATTTTCAACTGCCTGGAAAAATGCATCCTTTCCGCCTGCCATGATTGTTTGTACTAGCTCCGGATCAGTCATAAAAGTAGGGGGACATTCAGATGCATCAAGCATTCCTAAACGACCACTAGTTCCCGCTCCGATATAAAAAAGGCGGCCTCCGTTATTTATATTTTCAACCACTCTTTTAATTACTTTCTCAATGGTAGGTAAAACTTGTTCAACACTTTTCACAACTTGCATATCTTGTTTATTCATGATTTGAAGTATGTCCGAGATAGGCATTACATCCAAATTCATTGTTTCATTATTTCGTTTTTCAGTCGTTAATTGATCGTAATTCATGTTATCTCACCTTCCAATAGACGCCATGTTTGTTGAATCGTTTGTTTAACTGGATCACTTACTTCAACTTTACTTTCATGTAACGCTAATAAATAAGCTCCTACTGTCCCCGAAATTGTTGGCTTTAATGCAATTAAATCAGGAAATCGCGACGAAAAACGTACGGTAAACTCTTCATAAAATTTATTATTCGAAAATAATCCACCGTGTAATACAACCGGCTTTTTCCGATCAATTCGTGAATAGGCACTATCAATAAGTTCCATCAAAGCTTCTTGAACTGCACTAACGATGGATTGTGCTAATAGGTCTTCCTCAAGAGCATCTAGCACGATCCTGCTTACAGAAGAAATAGCTGTTACGGGATTCAGGTTCCCATAAATTTTTGTAATGAGCTGGTCAGGTGAATGTACATTAAAATTGGTCAATATCTCTTCCTGAAAAGGTTTTAAAGGCACTTTTTCATCATGCGCTTTTAATACGGAACGAATGGCAAGCTTCCCTAAATGATAGCCGCTTCCTTCGTCACCTAATAAATAGCCCCAGCCACCAACACGAAATGTTTTTTGCCGCTCATAACCGAATATAATCGCTCCGGTTCCAGCAATAAGTAAGGCACCTTCTCTGCCCCAAGTTCCCGCTGCCAATGCGGCATGAATATCACTCTGGATTTTAAGTTTTTCCAGAACTGGTGATTGCTTAAACGTATCATAAATTTTCTGTTGTTCAGCTTGTCGATCTGCCCCTGCCATTGCAGCAAATACCATTTCCACATCTGTTAATGCTGACCCTGTCTTTATTAACAACTGGTCGATTAATTCATTTATAAGTGTGTACAACTGCTCTGTTGAAATTGCTGTTAAATTACCGGAACTTCCTTTGGCTACTGCAAGTAAATGTCCACTTTCATCCCCAATTACAGCAGTTGTTTTCGTGCCGCCGCCATCTATACCAATCCATAGTTTTCCTGACATATGCTCACCTTATCTATTCATTTTCAAGTGCAACTAAGTTATGCACGATTCGTCGAAACCGTTGAATTTCACAACTACGTCCAAAATGAACGCGATTTGTTAACAAAATAACTGCTAATTGCTTCTCATCCGATATCCAAATTGAAGTGCCAGTAAAACCGGTATGCCCAAAACCTCCCCTTAAAAATTGGCCGGAAAATGAAGGTGAAGAATACAGTTGCCATCCTAATCCACGCTGTTCCTCATGCTTGTTAGTAAAGCTTTGCTTTGCCAATTGTTTCGTATGCTCGTGAAAAATAGAGTCGGTACCTTTCATAAACGATTGAGCAAACTTTGCCAAGTCTTCTGCAGTCGAAAATAACCCGGCGTGCCCGCTTACCCCGCCAAAATGCAGTGCATTTTCATCATGTACTTCACCCCATTGATGTTTCTTTAAATAGGTACGGTATTCAGTTGCAGCAATTTTCCCCTGTAACTGGTCAGACGGATTAAATACGGTATTGTTCATACGAAGCCGCTGAAATATATTTTTATCGGCATAGTCTGCTAATGAAATTCCGGTAACCTTTTCTATTAGTTTTCCTAATAAAATATAGTTTACATCACTATAAATCACCTGCTGCTCAACGCTTTCCCGTCCTGTTTCCTGTGCTATCCGCTCAATAACATCAGTGTAAGCTATCCCTTCTTTATAAAACTTGATTTCAGCCTGAAAGCCGCTCGTATGTGTTAATAAATGACGAATCCTAACTTCTTCATGCATCAACTTGAGCTCCGGAAAGTAGTAGCTAATGGAATCATCTAAATCCATAAAACCTTGCTCAAGCAATAATAAAATCGAGCTTGCCGTTGCTGTTACTTTCGTTAATGAAGCACAATCAAACATCGTCTGTTCCGTCATTGGAATTTGCGGTTCTGTATGGGCCATGCCAAATGCTTTACAGTAAAGGAGATCTTTTGCATTTGCCACAGCCAATACCGCACCTGGCAGTTCTTTGTTATAGATCGCTGTTTCTATAAACTCTTCTACTCGTGAAAAAGACATGATCCCCCTCCTATTTGATTGCACCTTCTGTCATACCTTTTACGATATGGCGTTGGAAAATCGAATAGAAAACGATTACCGGAATAACTGCAATACATAATCCCGCAAATAGTACACCCCATGCACTATCATATTGCGCGTCTATTTTCAGTAAATTCATCGCAACACCTAACGTATTTTTACTTTCGGTTTGCAGTAAAATTAACGCCATGAAAAATTCGTTCCAATAAGAAATGGCATTCAGAATCGTCACTGTCATAATCCCAGACTTGATGAGTGGTGTCACAATTTTAAATAGAATTCCATATGGACTCATACCATCAACGACCGCTGCTTCTTCCAGCTCTTTTGGAATATTTCCTATGAACCCAACGAGAATGAAAATCGTAAACGGCACATGCGAAATAGCATAAACAAGAGATAACGCCCACAAGTTATCTAGTAAATTAAACTTCATTAGTAAGAAAAATAGTGGAATCCAACCTAAAACGGATGGAATCATCATTGACGCCAAATAAACATTCACTAGCACCTCACCAAATTTTGAACGAACACGCTCCAATGCATAAGCTGTTGGAATCGATAATATGAGTGTTAAAAAAGAGCCAAGTACTGTTACAAAAAAACTGTTTAAAAATGCTCGCCCGATATTGTAGTCATTCCATGCGCGTTCAAAATTTGTAAAACTAAAATCAGTCGGCATTGACCAAGGTGACGTGAAGATTTCTGCATTCGATTTAAACGCACCCATAAACATCCATATTAGTGGGAAAATAACGATAAACGCCCATAGGATTAACGGGATACGTACTAAAATTTGTGAAACTACTTTCATCTAAATTCCCCCCGTTAATATTCGACTTTTTCTTTTTTTAGTATAAATTGGGAAATGAGAACTGTAATGAGCGAGACGACAAGGATTAGAACACCAATCGCTGCACCATAGCCAAATTGGAAGTCTTCAAACGCGCGCTGGTATAAATACGAACCCATTACTTCTGAAGCACTACCCGGTCCACCACCTGTCATTACTTGCACAAGTACAAACGAACCGTTAAGAGATGTAATAATGATATAAAGGATTGATGTCTTTATTTGTGGCCAAACGAGCGGAACCGTAATATGCCAAAATTGCTGCCACTCGGATGCACCATCAATATCTGCAGCTTCATATAAACTCTTCGGCACATTCGAAATACCACCCATAATAAGAAGCATAAATAATCCAATCCCTGCCCAAATTGCGGGAATCGCTATACTAGGCAGTACCCATGTTTTATCCCCTAACCAAGGGCGGGCCCATTCTGTCAATCCGACCTGATTTAATAAGCTGTTTACAATCCCCATGTTCGGATCATAAATAAACTGCCATAAAATACCGATAACTACTACGGACATAATATTAGGAAAGAAAAATACAATCCGGTAAAATGGCGCTTCTTTGATTTTTAACTGCGTTAATGCCACCGCAAAAAATAGAGCAAGTGTCATAATCCCAATTACTTTTACAAATACGAAGAAAAAGTCATTTATAATCGCCTTTTTAATAATGGAATCGTTCCATAGGCGAATATAATTATCTAAGCCGATAAATGTTTTGTTTGCACTTGTTCCTGACCATTCAAAAAATGAGTAATACAACCCGCCTAACATAGGATAAACAGTAAAAATTAAAAAGAGCAGAAAAGTTGGCAGTAAACAAAATGCTAAAAACAAATATTTGCTTTTGGAAGAAAAGGTCATTGTCATTACTCCTTTCTCTATTGATTAAATAAGGTTGCTAAAAAGCTTTTAGCAACCTCAATTTCCTCTGCTTATTTTCTTAGTTCCTCTGCTTTTTTCACCATCTTATCGACGAATTCTTCAGCAGTAATTTCACCAAGTAAGATATCAATGATTAATAATTTAATTTCATTTGTAATTTCAACCGCAATTTTTTGCATTTCAGCATCTGGTGTATAACGTTTATACGTATGAACCGCACCTGGATTGTTGATCATTTCATTAATATTTTTCAAGAAATCCTGAACATTTGTATTCGAAGACAAATCAACGTCTTTCATGTTCATTATCGCACCTGTTGATTCAGCAAATGCCTGTGCATATTCTTCCGTAAAGATGAATTCTAAAAATGCTTTTGCAGCTTCCGGATTTTTTGCTTTTTCGGCAATTGCAATTGTACGAATATCCGGTACAAGCGCTAATGGTTGACCTGGATCATTCATCGGTGTTGGTGTGAAGCCAAATTCAAAACTGTCCGGTGTATCATTTTTCATTTCATTAGGTAACCAGAAACCTACTGGAATATAAGCATTTTTATGCATTAAGAAGTTCATTTGAGATTGCGTATGATTGTAAGCCGCAAAACCGCTATCAATTACGCCAGCCTTAGCAATTTTTTCTACCTTCTTCAATACTTCAAGCGTTTCAGGTTTTTTCCAAGCCTCAATTACACCATTGTTTAAGTCATTTAATAACTCTTCACCGCCTGCTGCAGCAAATGCAGGATTCAATACGCCACGGTGGAAGTATTGTGTATGTTGACCTGTCGTTACAAACGGTGCAATTTTTGTATCAGCTTTAATTTTTTCCATAGAGCTGATCCAGCTATCAAAGTCTGTTGGGACTTCCCATCCATTTTCTTCAAACCACTTCGTGTCATACCAAGTTCCCCAAGTATCGAATACTAATGGTAAACTATAAATTTTTCCGCCATCTACTTCTTCTGCAGGCGAGATGAAGCTATCTAATAGTGGTGTACCATTTTCAAGTTTAATCCCTTTTGCAAATTCACTAATATCCATTAACTGACCTTCAGCGATCATTTGTGTTTCACTAGCTCCTGCACCATCGATATATACAACATCAGGTGGTGTTTCCGAAATCCAGCGTGTGTTCATTTCTGTATTAATATTTGGACCTGCATGTTCCACAATTTCTAAATCCGGGTGCTGTTTTTGGAAGTCCCCTATAACTTGCTTCCACCATCCATCACCATATCCTCCGACAAAATATTGAATTTCCAGTGTCCCTGACAAACCATCCCCTGTACTTTCTGTAGAAGTATTATCCGATGGAGTCGTTGATTGTTCTGTACTGCTGTTTCCTTCTGTCTCGCTGTTTGATTCCTCGTCATTCGTACACGCAACGAGCAATAACATTAAACTCATTAATGCTACTAAAAACCAAGTCTGCTTTCTCTTTTTGATAACAAACATACATTACACCCCTTCATTTTCATTATGTTAACTATATGAATATAGTCAGCACCAATATTAACGAGAGAAACCCTTAATTACCTCGAGTGTGCGATTTAACGCAATAATCGATTTATCATAGTTTAATGTGGCAATTCCTGTATATAAAATATCAATTAGTGTCAGTTGGGCGATGCGTGATGCGGTTGCCGAGCTACGAATATCCGCTTCATTAGAAACAACGTATAGAGCATAGTCAGCAAAGCTTTGTATTGTATTTCGCTTATTTTGAGTCATTGTAATAATCGTTGATTGATTATCTTTTGCAACTGTAAGCGCATTAATAATTTCCTTCGTTTCACCTGAGTACGAGATTGCGAATACAACATCTTCGCTCGTTGCATGTGTTGCGGCAATAAGCTGCCCATGACTATCGAAAATCGTTTCGCAGTTCTTATTGATCCGCTTTAATTTGTGTTCAAAATCCTGTGCAACGATTGCTGAAGCCCCGATGCCAATAAAGATAATCTTTCTCGCATTATTAATTTGATGGATAATCTTTTCCAATTCCCTTTCACCATTAATCATTAGCGTTTTTTTGATTGCATCGATATTGTGCATTTCAATCGTCTGTATCATTTGGAGTATCGTTGAATCTTTTTCTAATTCAAAGTTGTGGTTGTGTGGAATTTCCAGAGTAGGTGCTGAAGCAATACTTAGTTTTAAATCTTTGAAACCCGAGAAGTTTAATGCCCTGCACATTCTCACAATTGTTGCTTCGCTTGTTTTAGCTTTTTCAGCCAGCACAGCAATAGGCATGCGAATGACATCATCTAAATGACTTAATATATATAAAGCCACATTTCTTTCAGCAGGTTTAAGCAATTCCATCCCCGAACGTATTCTTTCAATACTATTTTCCAAGTTTATTACCTACCCTCAAGCAAAATGTTGTAAAACTTCCTTTTTTAAGTAAAATATATGAAATTTAACTTCATAATAAAACCTATATTGCTAGTCGTCAATATTTTTATTTAAATTTTCTGAAAATATATGGAAATAAATGTTTTATTTTATCGATAAATTGACTATTGCTATAATAGTGTAGAAATTCAATTATATGGTGGTGAACCTTTATGAAATATGCAATTTTGAGCGACTTACATTCGCATTATAAAAATACAAAAAAGGTATTAAATCATATACAGCAAGTAGCGCCCAATGCAGAGATTATTGGATTAGGAGATTTGTTTGAGTGTAAAATCGGCAAGAAAAAGGCAAAAATGATTCGGCATGCAAAGCTAAAGGATGCAGCGATAGTTGATGAAAGGTTTATGAGCCTCTTAACATTTCCTTCAATTATCGGGAATCAGGAAGAACGTATTGCCCTTGTAACAGGGGATGAGCGCTTTCTTCAATATGAAAATGCGCTTGTAATTGAGCATGCCACTTTAATTCATGGGCATCAAATAGAGTGGGATAAAACATTCAATCCTACCTTCCCGAACATTGAAACGCCATTGCTGTTCTTTGGACATAGTCATGAAGCTGCAATCTATAAAGATGGGCTACGCCATTCTGTTCCTTACGATATCCCACTGGCTGTCGGAAAAAAACAATACCAGATTAATGTCGGTCCTGTCGTCGACAATAAAGAATGGTGTTTGTATGACAGCGAGGAAATGACGGTTACATTTATGCAAGCTCAATAGGAAAAGGCTGCCCTGGAGAAAATCAGGACAGCCTTTTTTAATCTATCAATTTAATGGACTATAAAACATCCGGCAGCTCGGAATCCATGCCGAACTTTTGGCGGAAACCGCATTTTTTACACAGTTCTTCAATAGCTTCACGGCGAGAAAACCCATCTACTAAGTTTTGTGCACGATCTGTCGTAATAATATCGCCGAACTTCTGGTCGTGGACATTTCCTAAATTAATGACACCCTCGCCATCTAAACAGCATGGAACAACAGAACCATCTACTAAAATCGCTGCATGTGTACGCAATGCATGACAGAATCCTTTGCCTTCATCCGCTTTTTCAAGCAGGCTAGGCCAGCGGAATTCATGATCTTGGTTTAAATAAATGTTTTTTGCAATTTTTACTCCTGAGCCCATTTCCACCCGCTCTTGAATTTCATAGTCCAGCTCATACTCTTTTTCCAGAATTTCAAGTGTTTCGCGGTTTCTGCGGTTTGCAAGCTCCGAAACATTATTGCGCTGCAAATTCCATAGACGGTAGGAAATAATGACATTATGTTTTCGTACATCCCGTACAAACTCCAAAATATCACCTAAGTACTTTTCGCGGTTTTCAGAACCTTCATGTCCATCAAAACTATGAAGCGAAAAGTTTATTTGTCTTAGTGCAGGCTTGCCCAGCAGCTTTTCACGGTTCTTTTTAATTAATGTTCCATTTGTCGTAATATTAACTTTAAAGCCTTTTTCATGTGCAATATCGAGTAACTGCCCGATGCGCGGATGCAATAAAGGCTCCCCTTTTACATGTAGGTAAATATATTTTGTATAGCCGCTAATTTCATCTAAAATATGAGCAAATTGCTCTACCTTTATTAATCCTTTTGCTCGCTCTGTAGGTGGACAAAAGCTGCATGCTAAATTACATACACTTGTAATTTCGATATACACTTTCTTAAAAGTTTTCAACGCTCGTTCACCATTCCTTTTTTTCATCCTAAACAATACTACTCATTGTAACAAATTTCTTATGTAAAAAGGAAGCTGTCTGTTTAGCTTAATATATAACGTAAATAGAAAAACCGCCTAGAACATGAAAAATTCTAGGCGGTTTGTATTTTATCCTCGGTATCTTACAGATAGGCCTTTAAGGAACTTACGCGCAAAGTTGTCGCCGCATTCTTTGTAATTACGGTGACCCGGTTTACGCATTATTGCACCAAGCTCACCTTTTGAAACAGCGATTCCACCGTCATCAAGCACATCCAACATTTCTTCGGCAGTTAATTGGCATGCTACTTTTAATTTTTTTAGTACCATGTTATTCATATGATCTGGCTTTTCTTGTACTGGCGCTGCTTGCCCTTCCTTTTTCGGCATTGGACCACGCTTATGAGTAATTAAGCCATTGAAAAATGCTTCTAATGTTTTGTTGTTAACTTTTATTTGATCGTAGTCAGCTGGCACTTCTTCATCTTTCTCTAACGACTTCGTCAACAGTTTTGGCATGTCTTCTGGTTTCACTGTTATGCCACCAAGTTTAAAAATTTCAATCATTTCTCTATTTTTCAAATCCAATGCATAACGCGTTCGGATGAGAATATCATTATTATCCATAATAACCTCCATACTTCTTTTGCTAGCAAATATTATATCAGAGGTTGGACTTGAAATGTTAGCGTGATCACTTAAACGTCGGGGATATCTTTTAGCGTACTTTTTTATACATTTCTTCTCAGCTAAACTAGTATTCACTATGTTTTGAAAAAAAAAAAGTAACCTGTAAAATAAATAACACTAAATAGTAATTTTATGCTCTAAACAGAAAATTTACGTTATTTATAAAAAAATAGGTTTATAATTTTCAGAAGATTTGATATAGTTATATTGCATTAATTTGCAAAAAATATCATGTTTTTACACAAAATGGGGGGTTTTAAGATGAAATTGAACAAGTTTCTAACACTTTTCATGGCACTTGTACTATCTGTAGTACTTGCGGCATGTGGTGGAGACGACAGTAAGGAAAATGAAACATCGGAAGGTTCTACAGGTACTGAAACAAATAATGAAGGGTCTACAAGCACTTCATCAGAACCAAAAGAGCTTAACTTAGTATTTATGTCTGAACCACCGTCTTTACACCCGGGGTTAGCATCTGATACTACATCAAGTACTGCTATCAACAACATTTTTGAAGGTTTAATGACAATGGAAAACGGCGTTCCTGTTGAGGCAGCCGCAGAAAGCTATGAAATTTCCGATGACTTATTGACTTATACATTTAAATTACGTGATTCAAAATGGTCTAACGGTGACCCTGTAACAGCAAACGACTTTGCTTTTGCTTGGAAATGGGCATTAACTCCAGAAAACGCTTCTGAATACGCGTCAATTTTATACCCAATCAAAGGTGCTGAAGCTTACCACTTAGGTACTGGCTCTGCCGATGATTTAGGTATTAAAGTTGTGGATGATAAAACGTTAGAAGTAACTTTAGAAGTTCCAACACCGTATTTCTTAGAATTAACTGCTTTCAAAACATTTTCACCAATTCACCAAGCTACTCAAGAAGCAAATCCTAACTGGTACACTGAAGCAGATTCAATCGTATCAAATGGTGCTTACACTTTAACAGAGTGGGTTCACAATGGTAACTTGGTATTCACTAAATCAGAAAATTACTGGGATGCTGAAAACGTAAAAATTGATACAGTAAACGTAGCAATCGTTGAATCTGAAGCTTCTCAAATGAACATGTTTGATGCTGATGAAATTGACTTCTTAGGAACAAACTATGGTTCTATCTCTTTAGATGCAATCGATCGCTTAAAATCAGAAGGCACGCTTAACGTAGCGGAGTACTCTGGTGTTTACTGGTATAAATTCAACACGACAGATGAAGTAACGGGTAATGTAAATATTCGTAAAGCTTTAACTTTAGCAATAGACCGTGCAAGCTTAATTGCCAACATTACAAAAGCGGAACAACAACCTGCATTAGGATATGTTCCAAACTCTGTTGATGGATTTGGTGATGATGAAGGTTATTTCAAAGATGCTGATTTCGAAGGTGCAAAAGAGTATTTAGCAAAAGGTTTAGAAGAACTTGGTTTATCAGATCCTTCTGAATTAGAAATTACAGTTTCACATAACACTTCTGAAGCTCATGCTTCGATTGCACAATTCATTCAACAAGGATGGACAAAAGAATTAGGTATCAAAGTAAAGCTTGATAACTCTGAATGGCAAGTGTACTTAGACAAACTTACTAATTTAGATTATCAAGTAGGTCGTTTAGGTTGGATTGCTGACTACAACGACGCTTACACATTCCTGGAAATGTATAACTCTGCGGATAACGGAAACAACGATACTGGCTGGGAAAATGCGGAATACGCTGATTTATTAAAACAGTCAGTTACTGAAACAGATCCAGACAAACGTACTCAGATTATGTTACAAGCAGAAGCAATTATGGCTGAAGAAGTTCCAGTTGCGCCAATCTACTTCTATACTAACCCTTACATCGTAAAAGATTATGTAACAGGCATGGAGCCAGACGCATTAGGTAATATTTCACTTAAAAATGTTGATATCAACAAATAATCTATAACGTATCAACACAACTTACTGTGTATTTTTGCATGAAAGGCTGCTCAGAATCCATGTGATTTAGAGCAGCCTTTCCATATATTTCAGAATATTCATTATCTTAAAACAAGGGGGGGTTGTCTAATGCTTAACTATATTTTCAAGCGATTAATTTACATTTTGATAGCATTATTTTTTATCATTTCGGCAACGTTCTTTTTAATGAAACTTGCACCAGGTAGCCCATTTGCCAGTGAGCGTGAGCTATTACCAGCAATCGAACAGCAACTTAATGCAAAATACGGCCTCGATAATCCATGGTATATCCAATATAAAGATTATTTAATTTCTTCTCTTACATTGGATTTTGGTGAATCCATGAAATACAAAGGACGTTCAGTAAACGATATGATTTCAGAAGGATTTCCTGTTTCATTAATATTAGGTTTAGAAGCAATGTTGTTAGCAATAGGTTTTGGAATTTTATTTGGTGTCATTTCAGCGCTCTATCACAATCGTTTTCCTGACTATGTGTCTACTGTCATCGCTGTTATTGGCATTTCTGTCCCATCCTTCATTCTTGCAGCGTTATTACAGCTGTATTTGTCGCTAAAAGCTGGCTGGTTCCCTGTGACGGGATGGAAAGGCTTTAGCTACACGGTTTTACCTGCAATCGCTATTGCCCTGTCACATGTAGGGTTTATTGCAAAGCTAACTCGGTCCAGTATGCTGGAACAAAATAATAGTGAATATGTAAAGCTTGCACGTGCTAAAGGAATTGGAAAATGGACAATTGTATTTAAACACTCGCTTCGTAATGCGTTGTTGCCGGTTATCACCTATTTAGGACCTTTAACTGCAGGAGTACTGACAGGAAGTTTCATTATTGAACAAATTTTTGCCATACCGGGTATTGGCCGTCACTTCGTACAATCTATTACGAATCGTGATTATACGACGATTATGGGTGTAACTGTTTTCTATTCAATTATTTTACTCTTTGCGGTATTAATTGTAGACATTTTGTATCACTACATTGACCCTCGTATCAAATTGAAAGGAGCGAAAAAATAATGACTTTAGAAAATAAATTTAATGAACAAATCGCTCCGGAGCGTTTTGAAATTGTAGGCGCCCGTCCAAGTGATGCGGATTCTTTAAACAAAAAGCAAATTTCATTTTGGCAAGAGGTAATGTACCGGTTTTCACATAACAAGCTAGCAATTATAGGCTTGGTTATTTTATCGTTTATTACAATTATGGCTATTTTTGCACCGATGTTTTCCTCTTGGAGTTATGAAGAAAATACGGGTCTTTACAATACACCCCCTTCAGCTGCCCACTGGTTCGGTACAGACGACCTTGCACGCGACTTATTCGTTCGTGTATGGATTGGCGCACGAATTTCGTTATTCATCGGTCTTGCTGCAGCTGTAATCGATCTAATTATTGGTGTCCTTTGGGGCAGTATTTCAGGATTACTTGGTGGCCGCGTAGATAACATTATGATGCGTATAGCCGATGTTTTAACAGCGATTCCTTATTTATTAGTTGTTATCATTTTACTAGTGGTTATGGAGAAAGGATTAATTCCTATGATTATCGCCCTATCCTTTACGGGATGGGTAAACATGGCACGTATCGTTCGTGCTGAGGTACTTTCAATTAAGAGTCGTGAATTTGTTTTAGCTTCTCGCACATTAGGCGCTGGTTCATGGCATTTAATTAAACGTCACCTAATTCCAAATGCAATGGGCGCTATTTTAGTAACAATGACATTAACTATTCCAGCTGCAATCTTTACAGAATCATTTTTAAGCTATATTGGTTTAGGAGTACAACAACCGCTTGCAAGTTGGGGGACGATGGCTTCAGAAGGAAATAAGGCAATCCAATCAGCACCTTGGCGATTAATGTTCCCTGCCCTCTTCATCTCGTTAACGATTTTCGCATTTAACGCTGTTGGAGATGGTCTTCGCGATGCTTTAGATCCAAAATTACGTAAATAGAAAAGGGTGTACGATATGAAAAAGAAAATTTTAGAAGTTAATGATTTACATATTCATTTCAAAACGTACGCCGGTATTGTACAAGCTGTACGAGGCGTAAACTTTGAACTATACGAAGGCGAAACATTAGCTATCGTAGGTGAATCGGGTTCAGGTAAAAGTGTTACGAGTAATGCTTTGATGAAGCTGATTCCTGAGCCACCCGGTATTTATGCAAAGGGCGAAATTAAATTTAATGGTCGTGATTTGATTCCTCTTTCTGAAAAAGAAATGTTGTCCATCCGGGGCAATGAAGTAGCAATGATTTTCCAAGATCCGATGACAGCACTAAACCCAACGATGCGAATCGGCAAGCAAATTATGGAAGTTTTATTGAAGCATAAAAAAGTTTCCAGTAAAGGAGCAGCGAAAACTCGTTCCATTGAATTATTAAATCAAGTGGGTATCCCTTTTCCGGAAAAACGTTTTGCTTCTTATCCACACGAGCTTTCTGGTGGTATGCGTCAGCGCGTTGTCATCGCGATTGCCCTTGCTGCGGATCCTAAGCTTTTAATCGCCGATGAACCAACAACAGCGCTCGATGTAACGATTCAGGCGCAAATTTTAGAATTGATGAAGGACATTCAAAAAAGTTCAAATACATCGATTATTTTTATTACCCATGATTTAGGGGTCGTGGCAAACGTGGCTGACCGTGTTGCCGTTATGTACGCCGGACAAATTGTTGAGTATGGTACAGTAGAGGACATTTTCTACAACCCTAAGCATCCTTATACTTGGGGTCTGCTAGGTTCAATGCCCGACTTAAACAACTCTACAGACGAGTTATTACGCGCAATACCTGGTTCGCCTCCAAACTTGATTAATCCGCCTACAGGCTGTGCATTCGCCCCTCGTAATGAGCTGGCTTTAGCAATCGACTATGAGGAAGAGCCACCGATGTTCCAAGTTTCTGACACTCATTTTGCAAAAACTTGGTTACTTCATCCTAATGCTCCAAAAATCCCACTTCCTGAGGCGGTTGCTCGCCGTATTGAAATGGCAAAAGGAGGCACAGCTAATGCGTAAAAAGATTTTAGAAGTAAAAGGCTTAAAACAATATTTCGGTACTGCCAAAGAGCCTATTAAAGCGGTTGACGGCATTAGCTTCGACGTTTATGAAGGCGAAACACTTGGACTAGTGGGCGAATCTGGCTGTGGTAAATCAACAACGGGACGTTCAATTATTCGCCTATATGATATTACTGAAGGCGAAATTTTATTTAACCAAAAAAATGTGAATTCTTATTCTTCACGAAAAGAATCGATGCAATTCAACCGCGACATGCAAATGATTTTTCAAGATCCTTATGCATCGTTAAACCCGCGGATGACAGCTGGTGAAATTATTGCGGAAGGCTACGATATTCACGGCCTTTACAAAAATAAAAAAGACCGTCAAGAAAAAATTGGAGAGTTGTTAGAGTCTGTTGGTTTAAACCGTGAGCATGCAAACCGTTATGCACATGAATTTTCAGGCGGTCAACGCCAACGTATTGGGATTGCCCGCGCATTAAGTTTGGATCCAAGCTTCATTATTGCGGATGAGCCAATTTCTGCTCTAGATGTATCTATTCAAGCTCAAGTCGTTAACTTATTAAAACAGCTACAAAAAGAACGTGGGTTAACATACTTATTCATTGCCCATGATTTATCGATGGTGAAGTATATCTCGGATCGTATTGCAGTTATGTATCGCGGGAAAATTTTAGAGTTAGGTGATGCGGATGAGATTTACAACAATCCAATTCACCCTTATACAAAGTCTTTACTTTCTGCGGTACCTCAACCCAACCCTGAGTATGAGCGTAAACGTGTTCGTATTCCTTACAAGCATGAAGAAACACCAGAAAATGCAGAAACTTTAGAAGCACGTCCAGGACATTTTGTATTTGCCACAAAACAGCAACTTGCTAGCTGGTTATAAATAGAGAGCCGAGTATCCAATTTGAGTACTCGGCTTTTTTCAATATATTGCTCCAGTTTCTCTACCAATTCCTCACTCCTGCACTGCAAAGGATTGGAAAATAGTCTTATTTTATTCATGAAAAATAGCCTCGACTAAATCGAGGCTATCATATTTTATATCGTCTGTTTTGGTCTTAACGTATGCTTCAGTACTTTGCCGGAAGCATTACGTGGCAGTTGATCGATAAAGTCGACTTCAAACGGAACTTTATACTTTGCAAGCTGTGTCATGCAATAGTCCAGCACATCCTGTTCCATTAGTTGCTGGCCTTCTTTTAATACAACAAACGCCTTTGGAACTTCACCGTACACTTCATGAGGGACCCCTACAACAGCAGCCTCTAAAATTTGAGGCATTTGGTAAAGTACCTCTTCCACTTCAATCGGATAAATATTTTCGCCGCCACGAATAATCATATCCTTTTTGCGGTCTACAATATATAAATAGCCTTCCTCGTCAAAACGGCCTAAATCTCCGGTATACAGCCATCCATCTTGAATCGACTTTGCTGTTTCTTCCGGTGCACGCAAATATCCTTTCATTACTTGGGGACCTTTCACGCAAATTTCACCGACTTCCCCTAATGGTACAATTTCACCATTTGCATCGCGCAGCTGAATTTCAGTCCGTGCTAACGGTTTGCCTACTGAACCGATTTTAAACAGTGCTGCATCATCCAGCAATGAACTCGCAGCAGGTGTATTTTCAGTTTGCCCATATAAGTTCTGTACTTTTACATTCGGGAATGTATCCTTCAGGCGCTTAACAAGCTCATACGGCATCGGTGCAGCTCCATAGCAGAACAGACGCAATTGACTAAAATCATAGGATTGCAACTCTGGTTTGTTCAATAAAATCGTATACATTGCCGGTACCCCAAAGAAAATAGTCGCTTTTGTTTCAACTAAGTTTTTCAATGTCTGATCTGGTGAAAAGGCTTCTTCTATAAGAACTGCTCCTCCTTTATAAATTGTCGGCACCGCAAATACATGGCTGCCTGCACAGTGGAACAATGGTGTACAAATAAACATGCGGTCCTCGTTCGTCATATTCATTGAGTCAGACCAGATTTGCGCTGTCTCCAAAATATTCCGGTGACTGAGCATAACCCCTTTTGGTTTTCCTGTCGTTCCGGATGTATACATAACAACGGACGTGTCTTCTAGGTCTAACTGCGGCAATGATTGAGAAGCGCTGTTTCCATTAATAATTTCTTTAATTTGTGAAAGTGAAAGGATTTCCTGAAAACCATGTGTCGTAAGATCAATCGTCGCTTGCAGTTTTTCATCATATATTAAAATTTTTGCCTCTGAATGCTTAAATATAAAATCCACTTCAGGAGGAGCCAGCTTGGTATTCACAGGCATTACGGTTAAGCCTGCAAGCTGTACGCCATAATAAACGGCCATAAACAAATGGGAGTTGAGCGCAAATTCTGCTACAATATCATCTTTTTGAAAGCCCTTTTCAATCAGATAACCGGCAATTTTCCGCGAGTTATTCAGAAGTTCTTCATATGACCATACTTCATTTTCAAATTGAATAGCCGTTGCATTTGGTGTCTCCAGAGCTTGGTCAACTAATGCCTGTAAAACTGTCATTTAAAATCCCCCTTAATATACAAATATCTTAATATTCTAAATTTTAACAATTTTAAGCTGCTTAATGCAATATTTTCTGTCTGTTTATTTTTTAAGCAACTAATGAAAATTTTAGAAGACGCGAATGTTATACGTTTATTTTGGATAAGCTAGTTGTCAAATAAAGCTAATTGATCCATTTTATTTGAACATAAAAACATTCAGAGTGGACAAATTAATGATGAAGATTCAAAAGGAAAGCAATCACGCGCCTTTTTCTTCATTATTGCTAAATCAAAGAGGAGGAGAATTATGCCAGCTTTAGAGGTGAAATGTACTGTATCAGATTGCTTTTTCCATGCAAAGGGGAATTTTTGTGGGGCTGAAAAAATTGAAATCGATATGGAAAGTATAACCAACAAAAAAGAGCGGTCGGAATTTGCTTCTGACTTTGATTTGCAAGCCCCTAAACAAAAAGAAGCCAAGTCTTCCAGCGACACTTGCTGCAAAACATTTATTTGTAAAAAAGATGCAGAAAAGCGTCACTAAGTAATTTTGAAGAAGCTGTCTAGTAAGTGTACACCACTTATTTAGACAGCTTCCTTTTTATTAATGATTTAATGCGGACCGTTGCCACCTAACTGCCCACTACCAGGCACTTCATTAACCTTGTAAGTACGGCTGTCGACTTCCAGATTTTCCGTTAAAGGGCGAAGCGGCATTTCATCAGTCGTCTTCACTTCCTGTTCCTTGGCAAGTATAGCAAGCGTTTTATTATACGAAAGACCGGAAGCTGCATTCAAACGCTTTACTTCATTAACATCTGTTCCTGCTTCTGTGAAATTTTTTTCGTTCATTCATCCACCTCCTCAACTATTAGGATGTGCGATGAACAATTGTTTATGTAACTATTAGTTATTCAAATCTAGAATGTTTCCGTAGCATGCACTTCTTTGTATAACATAATTCCAATTAAACCGATTAAAGAAAAAAGAACCGGAATAATGAAGCCATAGAAATAACCGTATTGTATATCTATCGAGCTTGCCTGAACATAGTCCAATATTGCACCTAAAAAAATCGGCAATAGGACGGCACTTAAAAAGCCTCCTGTATTGGCAAATCCCGATACAATGCCAGACTCTTTCATTGGGAATGACTGCCGTACAGCAGCAAATGTCAATGCACTTGCTCCATATCCGAAGCCGATGAGGAAGAAAAGTACAATAACTCCGATCAGGGACGGATATCCTTGAAATAAAAGAAACATAAACCAGCTTGCAAAAACAATCGTTTGCACTGCTATATATGGTTTTTTAATCGATTCATACATACTTGCAACCCAACTCATAAAAGGCGCACCAATAATTGCACCAACGAGCCCAACCATAATTAACTGACTCGCTTGTGATCGGCTCATTTCGTAAAGATCCATTCCGTACGGCACAGCCCACGAGCTGATAAATCCGACATAGCCGCCCACTACTCCAAAATGGCATAAAAATAATGCCCATGCTTGCCGGCTGGAAAACACTCTTTTCACAATGCCAGCTGTTTTTTCACGTTGGACGGGCTCTGTTACTACAGGCAAAGTTTGCGGAAAAGCCCTTTTTGCTTGTTTTATTAAAATCATGTATAGCAATAGACCGCACAAACTTACAAGAAGACCTAATGAGAAAAATGCCCATCTCCATCCAAGGAATTCAATCCAAGCCGAAAATGGAACAGTCGCCAACAAGAATCCTAAACTGCCTGTCATCCCGGCAAAACCGACTAAACGGACAAATTCCTTCTTATAAAACCACTGGCCTAATATGAGCATCATATTAACCCAAATCGTCGCATCCCCTATTCCCGTAAAAATCCGCGATATAAATAGTACCGATTCATGTGTTCCGACACTGTAAAGAACTGTTCCCACGCCTGCAAGGACGGCCCCGAAAATAAGAAAGAAATTTGGTCCAAAGCGATCTGCCAAAATCCCCATTGGTATTTGCAAACTTGTATAGACAAAAAATTGAACTCCTGTTATTAACCCGATTGTAGTGGCCGTAATATTAAAGTCGTGCATCAGCTGATCGGTAATTAATCCAGGTGCTGTCCGCTGACTGGCCATCAATAAATACGTAAGCAGAACCGAAACATATACTACCCATCTGTACTTACTATTTTGCTTTTCCAATGATCACTACTCCCATAAAAGTTTTTCTTTAGACATTTGAATTTTTAATTATGAGTTCTTTTACCTTACCTATTTTATGAAAGTACTTAGGCTGTTATCTTTTCAAGCCAACACTTTCATAAAGTTATATACCCTACATATAAATAACAGTATGCAGGGTTAGTTGCATATTTTTATTCAAGAAAAAAAGGTGAAGGAAGTGAAAATATTCTTCAAATTGGTCCAATGCCTGTTAGTACTGTTCGATTAGATTATGGACCGAATCAATTGGTATATTATCCACATGTTACTTACAAGTGGGATCATTCATGGGAAAATGAGATGAATGAGGCGATTAAGGAGCTAGTAAAAAAACAAATTGCACAGCAAGTTGGCGATATGCCGACAACTGTAGAAGAAATGCTGGGGCTATATGAAATAAAAAATAATCAGCGGCAAGTACTAAGTTTGAGCCTATCCAATTACACTTATCATGAAAAGGCCGCACACGGGATGACGACAATTGAATCACTGACATTTGATATAGAAAAGAAGAAGCTATGTACACTCAAGGATTTATTTAAACCGGGCGCCAATTACGTCAGAAGACTTTCTGCTCTTGTCGATATTCAAATTCAGGAGCGGGATCTCCCTACATTAGGTGATTTTCCGGGTATAAGTCCGGATCAGGATTTCTATATTGCAGATAAAACACTCGTTATTTATTTTCAGTTATATGAGATTACTCCATATGTTGTAGGTCTGCCAATGTTTCCGATTTCTGTTTTTGATTTGGCAGATATTATTGATGAATCCGGTCCACTTGGCAGATTGGCGACTAACGGTTAATGTTAAGTGAAAATGTACTATATTTTTAAGTTCAAAATATAGTACATTCCTTTTCGTACTTGTAATGAGGTGCCAAGTAAAAAATTTATACGTCCCCTTCCAAGGCTAAATAATGAAAAACGCTACAATTGTCGTCACAATTAAACCAATTATTACCGGTACAAGATTTCGTCTTGCAAGCTCAAACGGGCTAACATTACAGATGGCTGCTGCAGGAATAAGCGCCCATGGAACAAGTGTACCGCCACCTACCCAAATAGCCGCGATTTGACCAAGAGCAGTCAATGTTGCCGTACCTTCTCCAATTGCAGTACCAAATAAATTTCCGAGTGACCCTACTAAAGAAATTCCGGAAAAGCCGGATCCATCCAGTCCTGTAATTGCCCCAACACCTGTCAATGTCACAACTGCAATTTCCGTTGTTAATGGTACAAGCGCCGCCAGTCCCATACCAAGGTCATTCACAATACCATGTGATGTTTCAGGCAGATGATTTCCGAGAATTGTAATAAAACCCGCGTCCCCTAAATAGAAAAACGCCGCAATCGGGATGACCGGTCCAAATACTTTAAACCCAAACTGGAATCCTTTAATAAAGTAGCTTGTCGTTTCGTCAAGCCCCTTCTTTTTATAAGCAATAACACAAAGTATCAGCAGGATAAAAACAGAAGTACCTCCTACTAGTGCTGTTGCGTCTCCTCCTTGAAGATCAAAAATAGCCATTGCAACAACATCCAGTACAAAGGCAACCGGAATTAAAAGAGCGAAGATTTTTTTCTGAGTCATCGATAATAGATTTTCTGTTTGCTCCAGTTCTTGCTCCGTACTATTATCATACGTTCCGACTAAAGGAATAGTGCCGCGCTTCATATCGCGTTTCAAAAAGTAAAATGCTGCAACTGTCGTCACAACCCCCATCGTTATGACAAGAGGAATACTTGCCGACACGACATCTCCAACAGGAAGTCCTGCAGCATCAGCTGTTAACTTCGGGGCACCTTGAATAATAAAATCACTGGATAACGCAATCCCGTGACCGAATAAGTTCATTGCCATAGCCACACCTAATGCCGGCAGCCCCGCCCGTATTGCTACAGGTAATAAAACAGCTCCAAGCAGCGCTACTGCAGGAGATGGCCAGAAAAACCAGGAAATAATCATCATTAATATCCCGATTGTCCAAAATCCTAATGTCGGGTTTTTAATAATCTTTGTAAAAGGGGCAATCATTACTTCATTAATCCCCGTTTTAGTAAGTACCCGGCTCATCGCAACGATAATTGAGATAATTAAAATAGTAGATAAAAGTTCGGTTATTGCATAAATGAAGCTATTAAAAACCCCGCCAATTGAAGAAACAAAATCCCCTGTCGCGACAAAAGCAATAACAAAAATCCCGACAATGCTAATCAATGTTGTATCCAGACGCCTTACCATAAAGATAATGATCAGCATGATGAAAACAACATAGATCCAGTGGAGAGCTGTTATTTCAATCCCCATACTTTACCTCTTTTCCTTTTTACTTAGCATATGGAGAGAAAAGAAAGGTTGTGAGCGCCTAGTAACAATATATATTTTTTAAGTTTTTATGGTATTCGCCTAGATTCTATAAATCATAGCCCAATGTTAGGAAGGTCACTCTAAAAATAATTTCATTGGCCATTTGTGTTTATTTATTGGTTATAAAAAGACATATTACATATATATCGATAAAAATAGAGGTGTGCTTATGGCAATTTGCCCATTATGCAATGCATTAGAAAAAGTCAGTATAGATTGTCCGACATGTACCAGTCCGCTGCAGGATGGAGGAAAGGTAGCCGATTATTCAGATCCATACGGACATTATAATGATGAAAATACTGTAAAGCTTTTTGACGGCTACCCAAATACCGCTAAAGATGAGATTTGCCCACATTTACTCGTTTGCAAAGAATGCAGCTTTGAGCGGGTCCTGTTTATACAGGAACAATAAAAAGCATGTCCGAAATAAAGTTTCGGACATGCCATAATCAAAATTATCAAATAAATATATCCAGAATTAATACTACGCCAAGACCGACAATCGATGTTGTGAATAGTAGAAGTCCCCATGTTTTAAATGTATCTTTGATCGATAAGTTAAAGTACTCTTTAAACAGCCAGAACGATGCATCGTTAACATGTGTAATTGTATTACTGCCCGCCGCTGTTGCCAAAACCATGAGTACCGGATTGACATCAAATGTATGGATTAACGGTCCTACAATACCTGCAGCTGTAATCGCCGACACAACCCCTGTACCTGTAGCAATACGGATAACCGCTGTAATCAGCCATGCCATAATTAACGGGTTAATGGACGTGTTTTGCATCACACCTGCAATAAGATCACCGATGCCCGTATCTAAAATAATCTGTTTAAATGCACCACCAGAACCGACGATAAAGATAATCATTGCAATACCTTCTATCGCACCCGAGAACGAATTCATTACTTCCTTCATCGTACGGCCGAGACGGATACCGAATACATAAATCGCAATCAGTACTGCCAAAATCATACTAATTTCAGCACTACCTAAAAAGTTAATAAATTGGCCAACAGCCGAGTCTTTATCGAAAATCATATTGTAAATCGTAGCGCCTGTAATAATGATCGCAGGTAATAACGGAATTAATAAACTAATTCCAAACCCCGGTGCATCATCCAGATTGACTTCTTCAGATTTTTTCAATAATGGAGGTATTGGCAAATCCAAATTCTTTAAAACACGCGGAAGAATAATCCCCGCTGCAATAATTGCCGGTACCGCTACAACAATCCCCAGCAGATAGACCATACCCATATCCGCACCATATGCTTCTACAAGTGCAGTCGGACCTGGCTGTGGCGGGAATATACTATGCGCCATTGTAGCAGCTGCAACCATTGTAATTCCTAAACGCAAGTAAGGCATTTTCGCTTCAATTGCAATAGAAATAACTAATGGTGCCAAAATAATAAACGCTACTTCATAGAATACAGAAATACCGAAAATTGCACCGACAATCAAAATTGCCCATTCCACATTTTTTGCTCCGAACTTTTTGAGCAATGTCGAGGCAACTCGTTGGGCAGCCCCAGAATCAACCATTAACTTCCCGAGAACTGCACCCATACCGATAATAATCGCTAAACTACCAAGTGTGCTCCCAAAGCCTGTTTTAACAGATGTCACAACATCCGTTAACGATAAACCATTTAAAACCCCAACAAGAATTGCAACAATAAGTAAAGCTAATACACTATTTAATTTTACAACGATGTTTAAATATAATAATAAACCGACACCAAGTGCGACCCAGATGATCGGTAAATAGTCTACTATGAAATCCATGTTTTCCCCCTAGGTTGTTAATAGCTGTACATCCATGCAATAATCAACACAGCTTTTGTATTAATGACTTTGACGCATATTAAGTTGGCCACCAAAGCGGATAGTTTTGTAGTCAGACAGCTTTTGATCCCCTTTGATTTGCTGTAATAACAACTCCACGGCTTTATTCGCCATTTGTGTTGTCGGCTGTGAGATGGTCGTAAGTTGGGGTGTAAACAAGTTTGCAAATGATACATCGTCAATTCCAATTACCGCCAAATCTTGCGGAATGACAAATTGATTCTCTTTTGCAAAGTTTAAGATTTCGACTAATACACGGTCACTGCCTGCGATGATCGCTTCCGGCCGTTGATCCAGTTTAAACATATTACGAAGAGATACTTTCATTTCTTCGACTTCAACACTATGTATATATTCATCTTTTACTTGTATGCCTCTACTCACTAAAGCTTTTTTATAACCATCAATTCGCTCCAGCCGTGGTGTAATGTTACGTGTTATCGGAGCGGTCAGCATAGCAATCCTGCTATGCCCGTTATCGGTCAATGCCTTTACCGCCATTTCTGCCGCTTGTTCGTTTTCCAGTAAAATAGAAGGAATTCCCAACCCCTCTATCGTACGGTCCATGAAAACAATCGGATACTTTTTCTTTTTCATTTGCTCATACAAATCCAGATTATCGCCAGTCGGGAAAATAATCATCCCGTCGACCTGCTTTGCCATGAGCATTTCAATGTACTGCCGTTCTTTCTCAGGTTCATCATCCGCATTGCATACAATTGTATGAAAGCCGTGTTTATTAAAGTTCAGTTCAATTGCTCGAATAATATGAGTGGAAAATGAATGTAGAATATTCGCGACAATAATTCCTACAGTGAAAGTAGATTTTTGCGACAAACTGCGGGCAATAATATTTGGTCGGTAATTAAGTTCGCGAATGGAATATTCCACTTTTTTTCGGGTATGCTCGCTCATATATTCATATCGACCATTCAAGTATTGCGAAACGGTACTTTTAGAAACACCCGCATGCTTTGCGACATCGGAAATAGTGATATTTTTCAAATATCACACCCCCGAATATGCGTTAAAGCCACCATCTACTGCAATTGTTGTTCCCGTAATAAATGATGAATAAGAAGAGTCCAGTAAAAATAGGAGTGCCCCTAATAACTGATCTGGTTCACCAAATTTTTTCATCGGAGTTGCTTCAATTATTTTTTTTGAACGTGCTGTATACTCTCCTTCTGCGTCAACGAGCAGATCTTTATTTTGCTGAGTAATGAAAAATCCCGGTGCAATTGCATTTACACGTAAGCCTGTTTCAGCAAAGTGAACCGCCATCCAGCTTGTAAAGTTGTTGATCGCCGCTTTTGCTGCACTGTACGCAGGAATTTTAGTTAATGGTGTGTATGCGCTCATCGATGAAATATTGATGATAGCTGGATTTTCAGCTTGTAAAAGTGCCTCTCCAAACACTTGGCACGCCAGGAATGTACCAGTGAAATTTAATGAAAACACATCTGAAAAACCATTTTCCTGAAGGTCAAAAAACGAAAGACCTGTAGAATTTGCCTCATAATACTCTTTTTCTGTAATCGCATCCGGGTGATTTCCGCCTGCACCGTTAATTAAAAAATCAATACGTCCAAACTGTTCAAGAATTTGCTCTTTGGCTGCAAATAAAGAATCTTTATTAAGTACATCAGCAGTGATGGCCACAGCTGTACCCCCTGCTGCAACAATCTCTTCTTTAACTGCTTCTACCTTTGACTCAGTACGACCGACAATCGCTACTTTTACTTGATGGCGTGCCAATTCCTGTGCCATTTTTGAACATAGAACACCGCTGCCGCCTGTAATTACCGCTACTTTATTTGCTAAATTTTCGTGTATTGGAATCATTATTTGCCTCCTGACTGTTCGCTGTAAGCATCCCATAAACCATTTAAATACATAATACCGAGTGCACGATCATATAAACCGTAGCCAGGTCGACATACTTCTCCCCATAAGTGACGGCCATGGTCTGGTCGCACGTAGCCTGTATAATTCTGATCATGCAAAGCTTTTACGATTCCTTTAATATTAATTGAACCATCTGATGTGAAATGAGAAGTTTCTGCAAAGCTGCCGTTTTCGTCGATCTTAACGTTACGAATATGGGCAAACGGTGAACGGTATGCATATTTTTCAGCAATTGCAACCATATCATTTTCCGGTGATGCACCCATCGATCCAGAGCAGAATGTAAAACTGTTCGCTAATGATTCATTGATATTGATTAATTTTTCATAGCTTGCGGCCCCTGTAATGATACGCGGTAAGCCAAAAATCGAGTACGGTGGATCATCCGGATGGATCGCCATGCGTATTCCAACCTCTTCAGCAACAGGGATAATAGCATCTAAAAAGTAGCGTAAGTTGTCCCAGAGTTTTTGCTCATCCACTTCTTTATACGCTTCGAAAAGTTCCGCGATACGGGCCATACGTTCAGGCTCCCATCCCGGCAATGTTAAATCGGAAGCTTCACTAACCGTTTTCACAAGTTGCTGCGGGTCGAGATTTTGTACTTTTTCTTTATCGAAGTACAGTGCTGTTGATCCATCTTCAAGCGGGTGGAACATATCTGTACGTGTCCAGTCGAAAATCGGCATGAAATTATAACAAATTACTTTTACACCAACTTCAGCTAAGTTACGTATTGTTTGTTTATAATTGTCGATATATAAATCGCGGTTACCAATACCAAGTTTAATATCTTCATGAACGTTGACACTTTCAACAACATCAATATGGAAACCTTTTGATTGTATATAATCCGCTTCCTCTCTAATCTCTTCTTTCGTCCAAAGCTCGCCTGCAGCTTTTTGATGCAATGCCCAAACAATTCCTTTAACATTCGGAATCTGGCGTATATGGTCGAGTGTTACCGTATCATTATCTCTCCCGTACCAGCGAAAAGTAATATTCATCTTTTACACCTCTCCTTGTTTTGCTGCTTCTACATATTTTCTGCTTGCTTCTACTACTGCTGCATGTCCGCCTGTTGCATAAGCTTTATTTAAATCACTGCCGATTCCTACTGCGATTGCTCCCGCATCAAGCCATTCACCGATATTGTCAGTATTTATACCACCAGTCGGCATAATCTGTACGTGCGGTAATGGACCTTTAACTGATTTGATGAACGAAGGTTTAAAGTTATTAGCCGGGAATAATTTAATGACATCACAGCCATATTCAAGTGCCGATACCATTTCCTGAATCGTCATACAACCCGGGAAATATGGAATGGCATAACGATTGCATACTTTTGCCACTTCTTTGCTGAACTGTGGACCTACAACAAATTTTGCACCATTCAAAATTGCATGACGTGCTGTTTCTGCATCAAGTACAGTACCAGCACCTACTATTGCATCAGAGTTTCGGAATGCTTCCAATACTTGCTGTGTATTTGGCGTTGTGTAAGTAAGCTCGATTAAATGGATGCCCCCATCAATCGCTGCATTCGAAAGAGCGATTGCTTCTTCTGCTGAATTTCCTCGAATAACCGCTACTACTTTCGAACTTTTAATCGCTGCTAATGTATCTGCCTTTACCATATGTTCATCTCCCTTTAATTTGATTAACGTTCAATTGTTTTTATATTGTTCATAAAGTCGAGTACTTCCTGCAGTTCCGGCAACCCCTCGTTATCACCTTTTACAGTCGTTACTAACGCGCCTACCGCATTCGAAAAAGTAAGACTCTCTATTGGTGAATAGTTGTGAAGTGTCGCATATATATATCCTGCATCAAACCCGTCTCCGGCACCTACAGTATCAACTGGTGTAATCTTGAAAGCTTCCTTTTCATGCCAGACATTTTCTGAATAAAGCTTTGCTCCGTTTGCCCCGTCTTTAATAACAAGCTGTTTGATCCCATATTGCTTTGCGAAAGCTTCCAGTGCAGGTTTGCTTACATCATGTTGAATAAGCTCCATTTCCTCCAACCCTGCCAGTAGAATATCTACATAAGGGAAAATTTGCTCATACGCTTTACGAGCTTCTTCAATCGTCCATAGTTTTAGTCGAATATTCGGATCGAACGAAATCTTTATATTTTTTTCTTTCGCCTTTTTCAAGACGGCTAGTACAATTTGCAAATTTTTTGGAGCGATTGCCAAAAATACACCTGTTAAATGGACAATTGCCACGCCATTCAGTAATTCGTCCGTAATATGTTCGGGCTCGATTGTTAATACAGGAGATTGATGACGGTAGTAAAAGGTTTTTCCAGATCCGTCTTCACGTATTTCTTTAAAATTCAATGATGTCGGATATCCATCAACAAACTGAACTTCCGATACGTCAATGCCTTCTCCGCGAGCAAACTTGTATATCCCCTTACCGAATTCATCATTACCTAGGCGACTCATCCATTTCGACTGCAATCCAAGTCGTGCACAACCAATAGCAAAGTTTAACTCTGCCCCTCCCGCTTTCTTTACAAAACCTTGCACATAACGAAGCGGTCCTGTTTCGGATGGGTTAAACGTAACTAATGCATCTCCTAATGTAAAAACAGTTGGATTTGTAGTCAAAATTATTCCTCCTTGAGAAAACTTAAACTAAATACTTTACTAAACCGGTTTAGTAAATCGAATTATTCAAATCTTACATTGAAAGTGCTTTCAATTCAATAGTAAATTTTAGAATATTTTAAAAGTAAAATGTTTTTTGATAGTACTAAATGCTGTTACATAAGGTATTAATAAGCTTTATCAAGTTGCAATTTTCTCTTTTTATTTTTCCAGAAAACAAATTTCTCGAATCGTAAATCAAAATACCTTTACTTTATTCATCATTAATAACCCATTTTATTTTTATCAACATATACTGTTATGACGACAAATTTAAATATCGTTTCACTGTGCTAAACTTTCAAATTCTACCTGTTAATTGCATTTTATAGACTTATAAATAAAAGAAAGGAGAGAACGGATGATTGTAGATGGGGTTTTTTCAGGCGGCGGTATTAAAGGTTTTGCATATGTAGGGGCCATTCAGGCGCTCGAAGAAAAAGGCGTTAAATTCGAGCGTGTAGCCGGAACGAGTGCCGGTGCCATATTAGCCACTTTCATTGCTGCTGGATTTAACACTAAAGAACTTGAGGAGATTTTTGATGAACTGAATTTAAAGGTTTTACTCGATCCTCCGAAATTTATAATCGAGCTTCCATTTTTAAAATGGCTTAATTTATATAAAAGGATGGGATTGTATCGCGGTAAATCCCTGGAAAACTGGTTTCTCGAAAAGCTGGCGACTAAAGGCATCTACACATTCGGAGATTTACCAAAAGGTATATTAAAACTAGTAGCTTCCGATTTAACAAATGGTAAGATTTTAGTACTCCCCGATGATTTGCAACATTATAATATCGATCCAAATAATTTTCCGGTCTCCCGCGCATTACGCATGAGCTGTGGTCTTCCATTCTTCTTTGAGCCTGTGTATTTAAAAAATGGGAAAAGGGAGTCTGTTATTGTAGATGGCGGTGTTTTAAGTAACTTTCCAATGTGGATTTACGATAATGGAAATAAAGAGCGGCCCGTTCTTGGTATGAAACTCAGTAGTTCAAGCGAGGATATGAAGCCTCACGAAATTAATAATGGGATTCAACTTTTTGAAGCGTTATTTAGTACAATGCAAAATGCACACGATAATCGCTATATTTCCCGTAGACACGAGAAAGATATTATCTTTATACCGGTTGAAGAATACAGTGCAACCCAATTTGATTTAGATGAGGCGACTAAAAATAAATTGATGGGCATCGGAAAAGAGCGGACAGTTCAATTTTTGAAAACATGGTTCCCAGTTTGGTGAAAATTAACAATAAAAAAACTGGGTGCTTTCAGTTATGAATCACCCAGTAATTGAAGTATCCAATTTTTTAAATCAACTAAACGATTAGATTCAGGTAATTTACTTGCCCCAGTCACAATAATCGGAACAACCGAATCTACTTTATGAAGTGAGCCATGCGCACCACCACCCGCATGGTCATGGCTATGCTTTTCAATAAACTCATAAGATGGTTTAGCATCCACAATAATAATACGCCCTTCCTGTGAATGAAGCGCTCCATGTAGCCTTGCAAGTGCATCCGGATAATCCTGATAAATAATTTGCTGTTCGTTCGTCATGTTTAAATCCAGAATTGAGGCATCTCCTGCAATTCGCCATGATTGATTGTAATTATCGACGTACTTACCTTCTGGTGAAAATTCTAACTCTCCCTCACTATGTGGGCTAACAACATAGTTTGTTTGTCCACTCTTCCATGCGATAAAGCCAATTCGCTCATCCTCTTTTAAAACATTTACAATCTCGGATAGCTCAACTTGCTGATCGAGTGCATAGATGTATGCCATGCGCTCGTTAACAGCAATAGCGAGTTGGGCATTCGGATTTTTCCTCTCCCAAAAAGAATAATTTTTAAGTACTTGATTCAAGTCAATTAACGACGTTTTTTTATCATCAAGTACGTATGATTGACCACTATCGCCCAATATAATCCATGTTACTTCTTGAATAGCAGCTTCCCAAGATGGAAAGCTATTTAAAACGTTTTGTACAGACTGATCCACTTCTTTTATACCCTTTATATGTTCGGGACCGTATTTGTGTATGGAAGCATCCGCATCCGGTAAATAAGCAAGAGTAAAAGCCGGCAACCGCTTTTGTTTAATTAAGTATTTCAACTCATTGGCTGTAAACTGATTATTGATTCCTAATCGTTGCCATATAAAATTATGATGATTATTTTCCGGATTATATTGTGCTAATGTTCCAAGCGAAAAAAATGTAGGTCCATTAATATGAATATCCTTCGGTAAAAGATCTGCCATAGTAATTAGTCCGGGGACATTAAGACGATGTTGAAAATTTCCACGATATAACAGACCATTTATCGAAGCCGAAGAAAGATTTCCATTGGCCAACTCTTCGTGTAGTGTTTGCACTTCTTTACTTAAATGACTGTCATTTAGATGGACAACGCTATCAATGGCGACATTTTTAATTCCGTTATTCCATATTTCACTAATTCCGCTACCATAACTAATTATTCGATTCTCATCTTCTTTAAACCAAATCAATCCCGGTACTTTATGCTGATTTGGATATGTACCGGTCAGTAACGTACTATCAATCGTGACAGACATCGTCGGATAAGAGCTAATCATTTCCTCATGAAGCTGTCCGTTGTTCATTAAATATGCTAAAGCTGGTGCATTACCTTCTTTTATTACTTTTTGCAATGGTTCATTCATTAATGAATCTACGACAATGAGTACTACAGGTTTCTTCGTGTTATTCATTATTCGACCTTCCAGTTTTTTTAGTGGGGAAATTGAAAGCGCTAATAAAAAACTAGCACAGATAACAACAATTAAAATCGCTGCAACTATTACTTTTCGCTTCATCGTGTCACCTGCAACCTAATTATTTAACATTAGTATGGTTTGAATTGGAATAATATATGTAGAATCATTATGCACCACAAAAAAGATGAAATCGTTTGTAACGATTCCACCTTCTTCATACTACTTATTCATTTCTTTAAACATTTCAGGAACTGAATTTAAATCGATATCCCAAATAATTGGAAGCAGGAAATAAATGGACAGGGTTATGAAAACCACACCGAAGACATTCAGTGCAAACCCGGCCTTCATCATATCCTTAATCTTAATATAGCCAGATCCGAATACTGCCGCATTTGGCGGTGTGGCTACCGGAAGCATGAAAGCACATGATGCAGCTACACCAGCAGCAATCATTAACGCATATGGATGTACACCTAGCGCTACAGCAAGTGATGCCATTATCGGGAACATCATAGAAGCAGTTGCAGTGTTTGATGTAATTTCAGTTAAAGCAAGAACAAGTGCTGCAACAAGGAAGATTAGTAAGATAACACTTACTCCTTCCAGACCCATAAGTTGTGTACCAATCCACTCCGATAATCCTGTGCCTACGAATCCGGATGCAATTGCAAGTCCTCCCCCGAATAGAAGCAGGATACCCCATGGTAATTTTACCGCTGTCTGCCAATCCATTAAGCGTTCGCCTTTTCTATTTACAGAAGGCAGTGCAAATAACACAATCGCAAAAATAACGGCAATCATACCATCTGTTAACCCATCGATAAATTTGCTTAGTAAAAATGTACGGGTAATCCAAGAAAATGCAGCTAATGCAAAGACAACGAATACAAGTTTCTCTTCAAATGATGCTTCTCCAAGATCTCTTTTCTGTTTATCAATAACTGTACGTCCACCTGGCAATGTTTTTAATTTCGACGGAAACGCAACTTTTACAAGGTAAATCCATGTAATGACTATAAAAATCCAGGCAAATGGAACCCCAAAGAGCATCCAACCCGCAAATGATAATTCTATTCCATACATTTTATTAATCGCACCCGCAAGCAGTGTATTTGGCGGTGTACCAATCAAAGTGGCAATCCCTCCAATTGAAGCAGAGTATGCAATCCCGAGCATCAACGCTTTACCAAATGCAAAACTCTGTGGAGATGTGTCAATCGACGGGTCATTTTTTAATCCATCAGCCACTTGATTGATGATCGCTAGTCCAATCGGAATCATCATCATTGCTGTTGCGGTATTAGAAATCCACATTGATAAAAATCCTGTTGCAATCATAAATCCAAGAACAATTCGGTCCATATTTGTACCGACCATTGAAATAATAGAAATTGCAATACGTCTATGTAAATTCCATTTTTCCATTGCAAGAGCGATAATAAATCCACCCATGAAAAGAAAAATCGTTTCATCCCCATACGAAGATGCCGTTACTTTCATATCCAGGCTATTCGTTAACGGGAACAATACTAGCGGCAATAACGATGTTGCCGGAATTGGTATTGCTTCGGTAATCCACCATGTCGCAATCCAAATAGTACTCGCCAATACGCCCCTTGCTTCTGTCGAGAGACCTTCTGGCTGAAAGAACAATAAAGTTAAAATAAAAAGAAGCGGACCTAAAAACAGACCAATCATTTGAGCTGTTGTATAACTGCGCGGCGTATATCCACCGCCATTACCTGAGTTTTCATTTTCTTGCTTTCCGCTAATTCCCTTTGACACGACCTTTGAAGAATTTGGTTTTATGAAAAAAGTAAACATATCTTTTACTTGATCATGCATTTCCCATAACCGATTCCAAGTTGCTGAAAACAATACCTTACCCCCTAAACTTCGATTTAAATAGCTTTAACCCAATTTTCATAAGGCTATATTGCTATTCCCTTTTACATTTTTACTTAGGTTAAGAAAAAAAGCAATAGTATTTAAAATATTTCGATTTTAGTATATGGATGAATATTAGGATAGAAAAATACAAAAAATACCACATTTTTCGTATATAGATAGTATTTTTATGCAATAAGTGTTGTTGTATAACACTTTAAAATTATTCTAAAAAAGTAACTTTCTACAGTGAAATAGTTAAATTAATTTTCTATAATAAAATATTTATTTCTGTCAAAAATAGAAAACTAGCATTTATATCTTTTGAAAACTAAAAAAAAGACATAATCCCATATTTATCGGAATCATGCCTGTTTTTTATTCTTCTTTATTTAATTCAAAGCTATTAAGCAATGCACGCACTTCGTCGGTAGATTTTGTATTCATTAACTGATTTCTCAGTTCGCCGGCACCTCGGAAGCCCTTTACATAAATTTTGAAAAAGCGGTGAAGACCCGACATTGAACGAGGAAGTTCTTCGGCATACTTGTCCTGCAAATCAAGTTGTAGTTTCAAAAGGTCAAGATACTCCTCAGGACTGTGCTCCTTTGGTTCCTTTTCAAAAGCGAACGGATTTTTGAAAATACCGCGACCAATCATTACCCCGTCAATTCCGTACTTTTCCGCAAGCTCTAAACCTACTTGACGGTCTGGAATATCACCGTTAATTGTTAGCAGTGTGTTTGGAGCGATTTCATCACGCAATGCTTTAATTTCCGGGATAAGTTCCCAATGTGCATCAACAGCACTCATTTCTTTTCGTGTACGTAAATGAATGGAAAGATTTGCGATATCCTGTTTTAAAATATGTGTAAGCCACTCTTTCCACTCGTCTATTTCTTTATAACCAAGTCGTGTTTTCACGCTGACAGGTAAACCACCTTCTTTAGCAGCTTCGATTAACTCTGCTGCTACATCCGGACGTAAAATCAGACCGCTGCCTTTCCCTCGGCCAGCAACATTCGGTACCGGGCAACCCATATTAATATCAATTCCCTTAAAGCCCAATTCCGCCATACCAATGCTCATCTTACGGAAATTCTCAGGATTGTCTCCCCAAATATGTGCAACAATCGGCTGTTCGTCTTCTGTAAATGTTAAGCGACCACGCACACTTTTGATCCCATCAGGGTGACAGTAACTTTCCGAGTTAGTAAACTCCGTAAAAAATACATCCGGTCTTCCCGCTTCAGCCACTACATGCCGAAATACTAAATCAGTTACATCTTCCATCGGCGCGAGTACAAAAAATGGTTTTGGTAGCTCCTG
This sequence comes from Solibacillus isronensis, assembly GCF_900168685.1. Classification (NCBI taxonomy): domain Bacteria; kingdom Bacillati; phylum Bacillota; class Bacilli; order Caryophanales; family Caryophanaceae; genus Solibacillus; species Solibacillus isronensis. The sequence continues at coordinate 94,864 of NZ_FVZN01000010.1, forward strand.
CCAAAAATTCTCTTTCATATGTTAAGTTCAATTCCTCTCATTACAAACAATCATCTATACTTTTAAATTTCCTCTAACAATATTAGCGTAAATAGTGTAGAAAAGTAAAAGCAGATGATTTAAAAAGCAGTCTTTTAGAATAATTTTTGTTCCATTAACCGATAAGCAGCTTCCTGTTTATCCTTTTTAGCGTTCCTAAAATACTCATCGCTGCTAAGTAACTCGTTTTCGGATTCGCAGGAAGCGGATTATTAATAATTGTAAATGTTGCCTCTCCAAAGTCCCCAGTCACTTCAATTTGATGAATATTTTTATCAATTTCCGGGTCCGCCACTAATGTTACTTTCGTTTCGTCAAACCCAATACTCGCCAATGCAAGCACAATCGACACATTCATATTTTTCGGGTAACATCTAATCGCCTCTGTCGCATTCCCTTCAAATATTACTTTCGCCTCTTCGATTGTTTCCTCAACTAACGAGCTTGCCGGTTTGCGCGTTGTTAGCTTAACGGATGTAACTGTACCAAGCGCATGTGCATTTTGAAGTAAATCCAATCCGCCGACCGCACCTGATGGCAAGTAAAGTCTCCTGTTGTATTCATTCGCCAAGCTGTTTAACTCTGTCAACAGCTCTTCCTCCACTAATGCACCAACACTAATCACAACAACATCTTTTTTCCTGATTGCTGAAGGAAGCAATGTATGGACCGCTTCAATATTTGCGGCCTCCACAACTATATCAATTTCTGAATCTAAAAATGCCTCTATATCCGTGTACAGCTTTACACCATAATTGGATTCTAGCAATTGATGCTTTTCCTTATCTCTTACAAATACGCTTGTAATGCACAAGTTTTCTAGCTGCTTTCCATTGATTTCTTCCAAAAGAAAATGAGCAATTGCACCCGCGCCAATTAAACCGACTTTCATTGTGTACCTCCTATAAATCGTTCATTAATTTCTATTGTACTCTTCTACAACCATATCATAATTTCAGCAATGCATTCTCCCATCCTTTTATCAGAGGGTTTACTTCAATTATATAAGTGAATTCGTTAGTATGAATATAAGGCAAAAATAAGAGGAGGCATTCGTATGGAACTAACAGTTTATTTAGCAGGACAAATTCATGATAATTGGCGGGAAGAAGTTGCACAAAAGGCTAAGGAAAAAAATCTGCCTTTACACTTTGTAGCACCGCAGACAGACCATGACCGTTCAGACAATATCGGCGAGGAAATTTTAGGCATCCAGCCATCAGCATATTATAAGGACAATGCTGCTTCTGATATTAATAATTTCCGGACACAGGTATTAATGCAGAAAGCGGATATTGTCATTGCATTATTCGGTGAAAAGTATAAACAATGGAATACCGCAATGGATATAAGTACAGCGATTGCAATGAATAAACCGACGATCATCATCCGTCCCGAGTCATTAATTCATCCTTTAAAGGAGCTATCCAATAAAGCAAATGTAACAGTGGAATCTGTAGATCAGGCAATTGAAGTAATTCGTTATATATTTGATTAAAGTACCTAATAAAAAAAGAACGAACTCCTTGGAATTCGTTCTTTTTATATAACTATATAATTAAATACGCTTCAAGGCACCATTAGGCTGTGGTAATTCTTGCGCTGTAATTTCATTCATTTTGCAGAAGTGTGTAAAGAATTGCTGAGCCAGCTCTTTTTCCTGAGGGTCCGTTTTTAGGGAGATAATATCACGTAAAATTTGAGCCATCCACATATTGTTAAAGTAACGATGTTTACCTGTATTCCATGTCATTTTGTGAGTGAACTTTTCGTTTACATAATAGTTCCAGAACAGCATTTGCTCTGCTTCCTGTTCCGTCAGTTCAATTCGGTACTTTGAATGGGCAGGAATATAACCATCTTCACTCAGTTTCCCGATAAAATTCTCCTCTACCATATACACACCTAAAATGCGTCGGTCTTTTTCAGCCGAATTCTCATCTACGGCCGTTAATAAGACAGCACTGTTTAAGTGAAGGCGGATCGGTTTTACAGGCTTCCCTTTATTTACACCGCTTTTCGTTAATCCAGAAAAAACTTTCCAATCTGAAAAAGCTGTTTTCTGTTCTTCAGTGTCACACCAAAAAACTAATTGTGATTCAGGATGAAGTTTGAAGTTTTTCATATGTTTTTCATGTATTAATCGAAGTTCCTGGTTTTTACGTTGGAGTTTTAATTTCTCTTCTTTTTGCCATTCTTCTTCTCTTCGCTCAAGTTCTTTTTTCTGAATAATTTTTTCTAATGTTTGAACGTCATCTTTATCGTGAAGTACTAAGTGCTTTCCAAATACATCAGGGAAAACGAATTTTTTACTTTCCGATGCAAAATGTATTTCAATACTTGATTCATTCTGTTTAACGATACTACCCATTCCGAAATGCTTATGTGTAACCTTTTTATTGATTAGATTCATTATTTAAATCCTCCTTGTAAAATAAAAACACAGTTACGTTCAATTGCCAGTCAACAATTAACCCCGTTTAGAGCTTAGACAACTGCTAAAATTTTTGCTCTCGTGAATAAAAAAAGTACATATAAACGTATCCTTAAGAGTGAATAAAAAAGTACAAAGAATACATAATACGCACCGAAAACAATTGTAAGACTATTATAACATTTTTTTATAAAAATTACAAAAATTTTATTGACAATTTATTTTTCGTTAGGTAAAATAAAATTTTGCTCTAAGTCAACTAAAATATTTATCCATTAAAATTATAGTAGGCATCCGTTTCGGACGTGTAAACACATGTCCGAAACGGATGCTTTTTTACTTCCCCTAAAATAATTATTGCAGTAACTTTAAGTTTACTTTCAAAATTTTAAACGTTACGAAGCACTTTACTGCCGGACTTTACATATGTTGCGTATATATAAACATGCCTTGTTTTAGTTCAAGCCTATATTTGCATATAAGTAAGTAAATGGCTGGACGATGATTATGAAATTTAAGGAGTGGATGAATGGGTGCAATTAATGGTGAGAGCTATATTAACCGATTAAATGCGTTGAATAATGAAATATGGCTGGATGGAGAAAAAGTGGAAGGGCTGTTATCTGAACACCCCGTTTTCAAAGGACTTATTCAGACGAAAGCTTCCCTCTACGATTTACAGCACGATTCTAAAATAATAGATGAAATGACTTTCGTATCCCCCCTTTCAGGAAAACGTGTCGGCCTTTCATATTTGATGCCAAAAACGAAAGAGGATTTAATAAAAAGGCGAAAAATGATGGAGCATTGGGCTAAACATACACATGGGATTCTAGGAAGAAGTCCCGACTATTTGAATTCCGTTTTAATGGGTTTCACCTCATCTGCAGCACTGCTTGAAGGACAAGAAAACTGTTACCCAGATAATCTCCGGGCGTTTTTTGAATTGGTGAGAGAAAATGATTTATCGCTTACACATACATTTATTACTCCTCAAGTTAATCGTTCTCAAAGTTATATTGAAAATACGAATGAACCTATTTCTGCAAAGGTGGTCGCGGAGACTGAAGAAGGCCTCATTATAAAGGGCGCACGTCTATTAGCGACTCAAGGCGGTTTAACCGATGAAGTGTTTGTATTTAATGTCGGTAAGCTTGTATTCGGCGAAGATGAAACTTTTTCGTTTGCGGTCCCATCGAATACGAAAGGATTAAAATTTATTTGCAGAGATTCCTTTATAGGCGGAGAGTCTGCATTTGATCATCCTTTAAGTTCAAAATATGAAGAAATGGATTCCATCGTCGTATTTGACAATGTATTAGTACCTTGGGAACGTGTCTTTTTTTACAACAATGTCGAGGTTGCAGAAAAATTTCTTATTCAAAGTGCCTTTCACCATTTTGCCAAGTTTCAAGTTTTAATAAGGCAGATTGTGAAAACGGAGTTTATTTTAGGAATTGCTGAGCTCCTTATCGAGACAATCAAAGTTTATGAGTATCAGCATATTCATGAAAAGATGTCGGAAATTATTGTGGGGCTGGAAACGATGAAAGCACTGTTGGATAAATCGGAGAATGATGCCGCACCAGATGAATTTGGCTATTTGCGTCCAGCAATTTTTCCATTAAAAGTTGCCGGCTATACATTTTCGAAAATTTATCCACGTCTCACTGAAATCATTCAGCTTATTGGTGCAAGTGGAATCATTACACTTCCAACAAAAAATGCATTTCACTCTACAATAAGAGGTGATTTGGATCAATATCTTCAAGCCGCCACTAAACCTGCAGAAGAACGAGTGAAAATATTCCGGTTAGCTTGGGATTTAACGATGAGTTCATTTGGAACGAGGCAAACACAATATGAGCGTTTCTTCTTTGGCGATACTGTTCGGTTAGCGAGCGAATTATATTTCACTTATCCTAAAAAAGAATATGTAGAGGCGGTCAATTCTTTCCTCAATCTGAACGAGCAAGACTGGTGACGTATTCCGCTCTCTTTGGATTCGAACTAAATCTTCCTCCTTGCATATACTAGAGAAGAACGATAATCAAAAAGGATGATATTGAAATGACATCGCTGGAAATGGTGAGCACTATTGTGGCATGTACAAATTCCCATCCATTTGACGAAGATGCAATCGATGAAAGCAGCGATATGAACCGCTGGGAAAATGAAGGCGGCAGACCTCTTTAATTAATTCGACTTATTGTTAATATAATGATGGCTTCCGAATGCAAAGACAATTTAATATAAAAAATATCACTTTTCTCTAAGGAAAAAAGTGATATTTTTGCGTTTTTCAAAGCCATCCCTTTAGGGTGCTTGTCCCAATTCTGATTGTATTTTTCTTTATAGTTTACTTCTTCCATTGACTCATCACTTAAACGTTTAACCAAACATCGGTAATTGAATATAACTGATTTGCTCTTAAAAAATAATTCTTGTTGTAGTTTCTCGTTCGTACGTGTCTGTAGATTCTGTTAAAAAGCAACACAATATATCCCAGCAAATATGCACTCCACTTTTAGAATCACCATTCAGCAATAATTACTTTTAACTTTAACATTTAAACAAGACTCCTCTTTCCAATAACTCGGACTCAGGATCTGATTGGTTTATGACTAATTAGCGAATTTTAAGGAGTCTTTTTTTTTTGAGAAAATACATATGGAAGTATATAAACAAGCTTAATACTGCAATAATTACCACCTCATAAATGCTTCTTTCTTAAGGCAAACTAAAGCAAATATAAAAGGAAGGTGTTGTGCAAAAAACATGAATAAACCTTTCGTGCCGCAGCTTGTTTATTTTGAACCGAAAGCATTGGACTATCCGCTCGGTAAAGAACTAAAAGAAAAATTTGAAGCGTTAGGCATTGAAATACGGTATACAACCTCCCATAACCAAATACGAAATTTTCCCGGAAACAATGATTTGCAAAAGTATCGAATCGCAAAATCTACACTTGTCGTTGGTATTCGCAAAACTTTGAAGTTCGATACGTCCAAGCCATCTGCTGAGTATGCTATTCCGCTTGCTACAGGATGTATGGGTCACTGTCATTATTGCTATTTACAAACAACAATGGGAAGCAAGCCGTACATTCGCACATATGTGAATGTCGAGGAAATATTTGAAGCAGCGGATCAGTATATCGAAGAGCGTGCCCCTGAAATCACTCGGTTTGAAGCGGCCTGTACTTCCGATATTGTAGGGTTGGATCATTTAACACATTCATTAAAGAAAGCGATAGAGCATTTCGGCCAAACTGAGTTGGGCAGGTTAAGGTTTGTTACGAAATTTCATCATGTTGATCATTTACTCGATGCAAAACATAATGGTCATACAAGATTTCGTTTTAGTATTAATGCAGATTATGTCATAAAAAATTTCGAACCGGGTACTTCCTCGCTCGCCCAGCGAATTGAAGCAGCCGGTAAAGTAGCTAGAGCGGGTTATCCTCTTGGATTTATCGTAGCACCGATTTACCTTCATGAAGGATGGGAGAATGGCTACTATCATATGTTTGAACGACTTGACGCCGAACTCCCCCAAGACGTTCGGGAAGATATTACATTCGAATTTATTCAGCACCGCTTTACAAAGGCCGCGAAAAATGTGATTAATAAAAACTACCCGAAGACGAAGCTAAAATTGGACGAATCTGTAAGACGCGTGAAGTGGGGAAAATACGGAATTAGTAAGTATATTTATCAAAAGAACGAAGAAGATGAAATGAAAGAAAAGCTCTACAGCTACATGGAAAAGTTCTTTCCAAATGCGAAACTGGAATACTTTACTTAGATATAAAAGCAAAAGCAGACACGTTCAATTTTGAACTGTCTGCTTCTTATATTTAACGGATTTTTAATTTTTATTTTGTAAAATCAATTTTCTTTTGCAATAAATAAATTGTGACGCCGCCTACTAGCATTGAAAAGGCTTCTCCCACTGCTACCATTCCGTAAGTTGGCCAAAATGGCAGATCAAATACGATCATCAGCTGGGCTGCAACTGTAAACATGGATGCCGTAAAAATAATACCGGTTACAACAATTTTTAACACTAAGTTTTTCATATTTCTTGTAACGATACGGCAAATAACTAATACAATCAGTGTAGCAATCCCGCCTACCGGTACATCAATCCACCACATTGGTGAAAAAAGGTTTGCAATGACTACACCTAATGTTACTGCTACTATGTAACGTTTATGGAATAGCACTAAATAGTTAAACATTTCCGACAGCCTTAATTGAACGGCTCCGAAACTAATGACAGCCAAAACAAGCGTCACTGCTACATAAAGAGAAGCAACGATCGCAACTTTAGCTGTTTCATGCACGTTGACACGTGATGATGAAACAGAATTTTCCATTATTTAATTTCCTCCTTTATAAAATAGCTGTAGTTGCTATTTTACTGATAACTATGACCAAAGGAGCATGGGTGCTAGTACCCTGCCAAAGTGCCATAGTGTGATTTTGCACCCATTCATTATGGAGTAAATATTAAATAATGGCAATACTTTATTTGTTCATCCATCCACCATCGACCGGTAAAATTGTTGCATGCATATAATCGCTTGCTTCACTCGCTAAAAATAACGTAACTTTTGCAACCTCTTCAGGTTTCGCCCATCTGCCGGCCGGTGTTTGCTCTGCTACTTGCTTCGCCATTTCGCCTGAACCTTCAAAATCGGCTGCATTCATCGGCGTTTCAATCGCGCCCGGCGCAATCCCGTTGACACGTATGCCTTCCCTGCAATAATCATAGGAAAGCTGCTTCGTATAACCGATTACAGCATGTTTGGATGCGGTATATGCCGCTCCGCCGCCACCTGCAATCATTCCAGCAATCGATGCCATATTTACGATAACACCGCGCTTTTGAATAAGCATTTTCTTTAATACTGCATTCGTTACAAAGAACATCCCTTTTACATTCACATTAAAGATTTTGTCCCATAGCGCTTCTTCTGTTTCAAGTGAAGGGACATACCCGTCAAGGATACCGGCAGTATTACATAAAATATCTATTGATTCTATTTGTCCAATCGTTTCTTCAATAAACTGTTGATCCGTTACACTTCCTACAAAGTGATGATACTGGTCATCTATTATGACTGCTTTCTGAATATCGATCCCAATAACAGTTGCCCCTTCATTTAAAAAGAAAGCAGCTTGTGCTCGTCCGATTCCCGATGCGGCACCTGTTATAACGACGACTTTATTTTTAAATTGCTTTCCCACTGTAATTCCCTCCAAAAAAATAACTGACTTGCATAAAAACAAGCCAGCAAATAAATTACTTATAGAACGATTTCCCAATCATCCGCTAAAATATCACAAACTGTCGGTGTAAACATCGTATACCCTTCACCAGTTACATTAATAACAAAATAAGGGTTCATATCCAAACCATCCAATGTAGTCGCAGGCACATACTTTACATATAGTTCAGCACCGCCCCAGCCTTTACGGATTATTTTCTCTCCATTTTTTAAACGAGGCAAAATTTCTTCAAATGTCATATTCATCTTCCTTTATGTATTCATATTTCTTACACATATTATAACAATAAGTTGCGCAAAATCACATGCACCGGGTATCAAATGATATCCCGGTGCATGGCATCCTTATGTTCCTCTATGCTTTGTAACTTCTTGCGGCGGGTTATTATGAATTACCTGATTAAACTCTTTTGAATACTCTTCACGGCGATTCGTATCCTTCTTTTCCTTTTTGTTCTTAGTGAAGCTTGTTTTACTTTTTTTCGCCATACTTTTTCACCTCCTAAAAACGAATTGGATTCTTATTTATTTTGCGTAAAATTGATGAATGTATGATGACAATTTTTGAGCTTTGAAACAAGATTATTTTCCGGAGAAATTTTAAAACTTTTTGTATAAAAAATTATATATGACCTATACTATTAAAGATTTCACTTCAAATCTAAGTGACTGGGAGGGTTAACCCGATGAGTGCGAATGATCAATCTCAAAAGGACCAACAAAAACTGAATAAGCTTACACAGAGTATTTTTGGAGCAATCTAAAATTAATCTGAAAGCGAGGCAGTGTGTCATGGAGGATCATAAGTGGTAATCAAAAAAAGAACCTGGAATTAAAAACTCCAGGTTCTTTCTTATTGTTCAGATAATACAATTGAACTCCTCAAAATTTTTAAATTTTTTTCTTGATTAATGTTTAAAAAATGAAATACAGCCTATACTATTAAAGATTTCACTTCAAATCTAAGTGACTGGAGGGTTAACCCGATGAGTGCGAAAGATCAATCTCAAAAGGACCAACAAAAACTGAATGAGCTTAAACAGAATATTTTTGGAGTAATCTAAAATTTAATCTGAAAGCGAGGCAGTGTGTCATGGAGGAGCAAAAGTGATAATCAAAAAAAGAACCTGGAATTAAAAACTCCAGGTTCTTTCTTATTTTAATGGTTTATTACGATTCTATGCCAGCAATGCCAAATCCTCCAGGACCCGCATGAGTTGAAATCATCGCGCCGGCCTGCATCCATCTTACTTTTTCGAAGCCCGATTCCTTAGCGATTTTTTCTAGACGCTTCTTAATCTGTTCATCAAGTCCTATCGAGTAGATTAAATACAATTGCTTCCTATCAATATTGTATTCATTTAAATAATCCCTCATAAGTTTTTCTGCAACAATGTCCATCTTGCCACGGTATTTTCTTGTTGAAACAAGCTTACCTTCTTTTAACTCGATACAAGGCTTTATTTTAAGCAACGCACCACCGATATATGCAATATTACTCACCCGTCCCCCTGCTTTTAAAAAGTCTAAACTTCCAGGCAGGAAAGCTAGCCTTGTTTTAGGGACGATTGATTCGATTTTTGTAATTAAGTGCTCGTGGCTAATCTCAGGCTCTTCTTCAAGTAATTTAGCTGCATGTATCACCACTGCACCTAGTCCACCCGTAACATTTAATGCATCAATCAAAAAAAGATCGTCAAAATCTTCTGCTGCAATTACCGCACTTTGAAAGGAAGCAGATGCTTTTGACGTATAGCCTATGTGAATAATAATGCTTTCAGGAAACTTTAATCGAATATTAGTAAATAAATCTTGATATTCATGGGTATTCGTCGCAGCTGTAGACGGTATTCTTTTCGTTTGATCGTAAAAATCAAAAACCTCTTCTACAGACAGCTCACCATCCAAATAATCTTTTCCATCCATAATAACGTGCATCGGTACTACTTGAATTTGATGTTTTTCAACTAGGTCCTTCGGTAAATCCGCACCACTCTCAGTCGATAAAATAATTCTTTTCATTGTACCTTCCTTTCAAAAACGCAGTCACTGCTGCAGTCTTTTTTTGCGTATTCACCTTAAATATACACTAAAAAGGAAATGCGGGTAGCACAACTTTTAGAATGAGCGTTGTATAAAATACATATAGTAAAATTGAATACGAATTAGAAACATCGTTATTAGTAAGGTGTCAAAATTTACTGCCTTACAATTGGCATCGAACAACATCTGAACGAGCCGCCCGATTTAATAATTTCTGAAAAGTCGACTTCCAGCACTTCATAGCCATGCTGTCTTATTTGATAATTCACATCACGGTTAACCGGCAAGCTTAGTACACGATTTTGTCCGATTGAAAGAACATTTGTCCCCATTGAAAACTGCTCGCTTTCGCTTACTTCTATTAACTGATACATACTCGACAAAAGATTGACTACTTTTGGGTCGAATGCATCCGGAAAAATAAGTGCATCTTTTGATGAAAGAATATTGAATACACAGTCTAAATGTAAGTATTTTGGGTTAAACGGTATTGGAAGAATTTCGTAATCGGGCAGTTCTTTTTGTAAATTTTGAATGGCCTTTTTGCATGTGCGGTCACTAATTCCGATAAACACACGATTGCCATCAATAATCACATCGCCACCTTCAATTGAGTGATCAGAAAGATTATGGTAAGAAAATTTATTGTCCTTAAGCCATTGAGCCAGTACTTCCTCTTCCCCTTGACGGATAGGATTTGCCATCTCTGAAACAAACAACTGATTTCCAATAGTAAAACCAATATCTCGTGTAAACACTTGTTCCGGGTGGTCTTTACTAGGCGGTAGTTTAATTACTTCCACACCAGCATTACGTAATGTTTGTTCAAACTTTTGATGCTGGGCTATCGCAAGATCTTGATCAATATTATCTTGCATATATTTTTTTTGAACATCATTAATCACTTCTTTGATTTCCATATATTTAGGTTCGCATAACACAACCTTTTTTAAAGTTCCATATTCACTTTTACATACTATTTTGGATTGCTTTGAAATTATTTTTACCATAAGTCATCCTCCAAGTTCTTGATTCACCTTTATACCATTCCCTATTCTTGCGTTTTCATAAACCATTTGCTCCATTAAAAGGTGAATACTGTAGTTTTAAGAAATTCTCGTTGGGGTATGGACTTGCAATAAGAATTAGGTGAAGAACATTAACGGAGGAGATTGTATGATTACGAAAGGGCAGGCACTATTAACAAAAGAAGATTTCCATAATCGAACGGATTTGCCAAGTTGGCTCTATAAAGAATATGAAACTTTTCATAATACCGTAACGGATAAAACATTCCCTTGCTTTTTTGGAATGAGCGGCGAACTAAAAGGTGAACTTCGCTATGCGTATATTACACAAGACGACTGGAGCAACTTACCTCACGCAGTAGAAGGTTTTTTAGATTTATTTAAACAGCCTAATTATAAAAGACACGGTCTCTTTGTATTTGTTGAGCCTTTTGTACAAGAAGGGGCGCTAGATGATTATCGTCAGCAGTTTTGGGATATCCTCCAGTACCTACATACAGTCGATAAAGTAGAATGGCCGAAAAACAGTCCTCGTGATCCGGATCATTACTTGTGGGATTTTCATTTCGCTGGAGAGCCGATCTTTGTGTTTGGAAATGCTCCTGCATATAAGAAACGCAAAACCCGCCATTTAGGAAATGCAATGGTACTTGGATTTCAGCCGCGTAAAATATTCCAAGGTTTAGAGGGTACTGAAAAAGGCGGGATTATGTCGAGGGAGAAAGTGCGGAAACGTGTGGAAGTTTGGGATCAGCTTCCGAAGCATCCTGATATCGGCCACTTTGGAGATCCGACACATAACGAATGGAAACAATCTTTTATCGGAGACGATATTATACCTATTCAAGGAAAATGTCCTTTCCAGCATAAATCATTGCTATGAGTTTATATTTCTAATAAATAAAAGAACGAATCCACAGTGAGATTCGTTCTTTTATTTATTTTCAGGCTAACGTTTTCTTTTCGAACGGAATGACATAATAAGGGCAAACAAAAAGAGAAAAATAGTAACAATCCATACAAAATAAAATACCAATCCCAACCCGATATTCGCATCCTGATAATCCATTATTTTATTATCGATCAATGTCCATGTTAATAATGCCAGCGCTGTAATACCGATGAGGCTCACGATTATTCTGGATAGTCCTTTACTTACATAATAGATGACAATTAATAAAGTAATTAATACAATATAAGTTAGTGCCGATATCCATACAATTTTATCCATACTGTATCTACCCCTCAACTATTGAAACGTTATAACTGTATGCCAGCTAACATTCTAATCCTGCAATCCCTACTCCTCCTGGACCAGCATGTGTAGATATTCCAGCTCCCGCTTGCATCCACTTCACATTTTCGAATCCTTTCCCCTTTGCAATTTCAACCATCCGATTTTTAATACTTTCATCAAGTCCGATTGAGTAAATCAAAAATAGCAGTTTTCTATCAATATTATATTCATTTAAAAAATCACGCATAAACTTTTCTGCTACAACACTCATCTTCCCGCGATAGTTTCTTTTTGAAACAAGGTTCCCCTCTTTTAATTCAATACAAGGCTTTATTTTCAACAATGCTCCCCCAAGATAAACAAGATTGCTGACCCTTCCCCCTGCTTTCAAAAAATCGAGACTTCCTGGAAGAATCGCAAGCCGTGTTTTCGGAACAAAGGATTCTATTTTCTCTATTAAACGAATATGGTCAATGCAAGGTTCATTTTCAAGCAAAATGGCTGCATACATGACGATTGCAGCTAATCCACCCGTTATATTTAATGAGTCAATAAGGAAAAGATCTTCAAATTCTTTTGCTGCAATTACCGCGCTTTGAAAAGTGACAGATGCTTTTGATGTACACCCAATATGAATAATAATACTATCCGGAAAATCGGATCTAATTTTTGAAAATAAATTATAATATTCCTGTACATTAGTAGCTGCAGTAGATGGGATTTTCTTAGTCCGATTATAATAATCAAAAACTTCCTCTACAGAGAGTTCCCCGTCCAAATAATCTTTCCCATCCATAATGATATGCATTGGAGCTATTTGAATTTGATATTTTTCAACCAGTTCTTTCGGTAAATCTGCTCCACTGTCAGTTGATAAAATAATCTTTCTCATCGTGTACACCTTCCAAATAACGCAGCTATTCTGCGTACTTATTATTTTTATCGATAGTTAATCTTGTAATATACTTATTTATATTTTAATTGAACCTCTAATATATTTATATGTAAGAGTTAGATTGGCATAACCTGTTTAGACATTCTCAATAGAAAAAAACGAATTCTTTTTCAAAAATCCGTTTTGTAAATTTATCGTTCATTAGTTTTTGTTCTATTTCCTATTTAAAATCGTTCCTCAGTAAGATCGACATTTACTGAAACTGCGGCTTTATTTCCTCTGGCAGCTGAAATCATTAATGAAGACGGTCGGGCTGTTTCAGTTTCTCCTGCGATATAGACATTTTTCTCAGAAGTTCTGCCAACCCCGTCCGTTATAACTTTTCCATTTTCATGTACATCACAACCTAACATTTCCACAAGCTTATTCGGACGGTAATACGTTGGCGCTACAAATCCAAAAGATCGTTCAAGCGTTTCACCTGATTCAAATTCTATTTTTTCTAGAAACCCGTCATTACCAATTAAGGTTTTTATCCGATCCTCTATTATTTCGATATTCCGGTTTTTTAACTGAGAAGCCGCCTCTTTCGAAAGTTCAAGGCCATTTGTCAGAACAATTAAATCCTGCGACCAGTTATATATTAATTTAGTCAAATGCATGACATGATCTTCTTTTTCCGCGATGACCACTAAAGGCTTATCCCGCTGTTCCCAACCATCGCAGTATGGACAGCTAAATAAACTTTTCCCGTAATAGTTTCTTATACTCGGTATGAAAAAAACCTCTTGAATGCCTGTAGCCAATATAACTTTTTCAGTCATATACTCCTTCTTATTAGATGCTTTGACAATAAATCTTTCATTATTTTTATCCTTGGTTATTTCAGTAACCGTTGCGTTTACGTAAGATACTGATGGATAGTCCTCCAATTCTTTTAGTCCTATTTCTCTAAACTCCTGAGGATTGGTCCGATCCCGTGTAATAAACCCGCGAGCCTCATGCGTCACGCGATTACGGTTCGTATTATCATCGAATAATACAACCTCTCTTCTAGCCCTGCCTAGAACTAAACTGGCACTTAATCCAGCCGGTCCTCCGCCGATTATAATACAATCCAATACATCCATTTTTATCACCCACTCATTTTGTTTCTAATTTCATTAAATTCCCAGTATTTATATAGAAAAAACATCAATAATTCTTTATGCCCTATCTTGGATATTTTGAACCAAAAATCCAGAAGTATCCTATAGTCATTAATTTTCATTTAAAATTCTTCATCAAAGTCGATGAAATAATAAAATAAATCAAAAAATTATAACTTTTTAATATATATTATAATTTTCCAAAATATCGATAGACAAAAGTCCCACAATAATATATTCTATTATTCGTCTTTGAAACCCTCATTTTGGGAATGAAAGTCAATACATAGGTAAAAGGTAGATGAAAATGAATATACTCAAAAATGTTAAGATAAAAACTAAGTGGATAGTGTTGATTTCACTTGCTATTATTGCAGCGGTCGCCATCACTGTGTTATTTAGTCAGTGGACAGTACGAAATATTTTAACGGAAGAAAATGAACAGACTTCTTCTAATAATGCTAAAAATGCTGTTGATCAAGTGTCATTAGGTTTGGAAACTTATGAAACAAACCTTTTACAATTCGGTCAGGTCATTGAAACGATTTTACAAAAAGATCAAGTGGATTTTTCACATATCGATAAAATTACCAGCACTATAAAAGAGAACAATGAAAATTACTTATCCGTCTACTTTATGGATTTTAATTCCGGCAAACTGCATTCCACACCTGGAATAGATTATGAGTGGGACGTACGTGACTCTCAAACATTTGCAAAATTGAATGCAAACCCCAACATGCAATGGATGGACGTCTATTTGGATACTGGTATTAACAAGTTAATGACTTCTGTTATTGCCCCGGTATTTAAAGATGATAAACTTGTCGGTGCGGTCGGTTATGATATTGATTTCTCTACAATTGGTGAAATTCGTGAAGGGATCGAAGCAAAATCATCTTCAAAACTAATGATTGTTGATCCAAATGGATTGATTGTATCTTCATTTATCGAAGATGGGGACGGTAAGAATATCATTGCTGATAATTCCGGCAAGATTGCTGGTGTTACCGATCTATTAGATACTTCCGAATTAGAGAAAAAGTTTAATTGGCTGTCAGATGCTAAAAATGGGAACAACCAAATTGAACAGTTTGTATGGAATGACGTGAATTATACAGGTGAAATACAAGTAATCGAGAAAAATAACTGGCAAATTGTCTCTTTAGTAGACGACGATAGTTATGCACAACAGTTAAATAAATTAACGATTGCAGGCTGGATCTCATTAGCGATTGGTCTAGTAATAGGATGTTTATTCGCCTATTTCATGGCACGAAAATTAGTGGATATTTTAAATAGCTTTAAAATAGTATTCGAAAAAACAGCAAGCGGTGACTTTATTTCACGGTTCGAGACAAAGTCAAATGATGAAATTGCAAACTTAGCAAATGAATACAACAATATGCTTGATGAAGTTCGCAATTTAATTAACCAAGTAAATGAAAATTCAATGGAAATCCAGCATTCTTCTAACAGTTTAGCTATTATTGCCAAGGAAAATGAGCAAGCGTTAAATAATGTTTCAAACAGCATTGAAGAGATTGCTATGAATACGAGCACACAGGCAGAAAAAATGCATGATGGCTCTACAGCTATTCATGTATTGGCTGATGGTATTGAATCTATAGAACTAAAAACTCAGCAGATGGTAAATGATGCGGATGAAGCATTGGTAGAAGTGCATACAAGTATTGATAAAGTGCAACAATTGGAGACATCCTATGCGAATTTAGAACGAGCGTTCAATGAAGTAACTGTCGTAACAGAACAGTTAGATGGAAAAACGAAATCCATTTCGAAAGTAACAGATGTAATTGCCCAAATTACTGAACAAACAAATTTACTTGCACTTAATGCTTCTATTGAAGCTGCTCGAGCAGGTGAACATGGGAAAGGATTTGCGGTTGTAGCAGAAGAAGTAAGAAGCTTAGCGGAAAGTTCAAAAGCGGCAACAACTAATATTCAGCAAATCATTCTAAGTATTTTAGAGGATACTCAGCAACTTGTTCATGTTATGAAGCAGACAAATGAGATTAGCGAAGATCAGAAGTTAGCAGTTAATACTGTAGATAATGCAATTCAACAGCTTTCCGATACATTAGAAAATATGAAAGTGTCGATTTCAAACACGATGGAAGATGTATCTACAATGCAGCAGCAAAAAAATGTCGTTGTATCTTCAATAGCAGTTGTTAATGAAATGACAACAGAAGTTACAGCAGAGACGCAAGAAATTGCGAGTTCAATCGAAGAACAAACATCCGCTACTTCGGAAGTAACGATGCATGCCACTCACTTGAATAAACAAGTTGAAAAATTAACTGAGTCTGTTTCAAAATTTAAGCTATAGTAAGCAATCATACGAAGGTACTGGACAACCCTTACAAAATAACAAACAGTTCAAATTTTATTTGTATAAAATTTGAACTGTTCTTTTTATAATGTAAAGGTTTAAATTTGTAGATAATACTAAACTTACTTTTCAAATACAGCTACTAAACGGCCTTTTACTTCGTGATTTTTCAGTTTCTCGATACCTTTGTCGACTTCCTCAAATGGAATTGTAATCAGATTCGGACTCATTTTTCCAGTAGCAAAACAATCATATACGCCTTGTAAGTCTTCTACCGATCCACCGTTGCTTCCTAATAGTTTAATTTCTTTTGTAATCATTAAATACGTATTGATATTGGATTCCAGTTTCCCCATTCCAACAATTACAACTGTACCTTGTACCTTTACAGCTTCCAAAGCATCAGACGTGGTTTGTCCGAAACCGGCAAAGTCAACAATGACGTCGCATTCTGCCTCTTTCATATCTAGTATCGTATCGTAAACTTTATGGGCACCCAGTTCATCAGCAAGTTTACGAGCTTCAGGAGAAACATCGGTAGCATATACTTCGCACCCTTTAATTAATGCCATTTGCAGAGCAAACTGCCCAAGTCCACCGACTCCGATGATTCCTAATTTTGTACCTTCTTTTGCTTGCCCGATACTAAAAAGAGCACGATAAGCTGTAATTCCGGCATCTGTTGAAGCTGCACCTTCTACAAAAGATACACCCTCAGGGATAACCACACATTGATGTTCAGGAACACGCACTTTTTCCGCGTAGCCTCCATCATAGTTATATCCGGCAGTTACTTTCGTTGCTCTATCCATTGGGTTAACGCCAACACGGTCCCCAACTTTAAAATTTTTCACACCTTCACCAACTTCAATCACTACCCCGGCAAACTCATGCCCCATAATTACAGGACCATTAGGGAAAAGTGGCATCCACCCGGGATCCTGTAATGCCGCAACATCTGAATGACATAGACCAGCAGCTTTAACATCAATCACAACATGACCCGGTATTGCTTTTGGATCTTCTTTCTCAATCAATTCCAGCGGTTTATTTGTACCTGAAAATAACCAACCTTTCACACAATCGCCTCCAGATTATATAATTCATCTTAAATACCCTCTTTATTTAAAAACAAATCAATGTTTTTGCGTAAACCAATGCCAGCAGAAAAAACACCCCAATACACATTTTTCAAATGAATATTGGGGCTGTGCTTATAAGAATCTTAACACTCTTTGTTATTCTGTTTTTGATTTTTATTACGATTTTGGTTTTGGTTAAAGTTTACTTCCTGAGCAAATTCTTCTCTATTTGCTCGTGGTCTGTTAGCATTTTGATTTTGGTTCTGCTGTTTTTTGTTATCCTGAGTTTTATTGTTTTTATGTTTGTTGTTACCCATTCCAACTCACCTCCACTAACAGTGTGTGTGGAAAGTAAATTTCTATCCCATTGTTTAACTAAAAGCTTTGCTGTAAATTTCACGCAATCCGGCTGCGTTATCTTGCCAATTTGTCGCTTCTCCATTGACGATTTGGCTAAATACATCAAGGCATCGATGCCATCCTGCCGCAGTATTCACTGCCCATGAAGCATCATCGAAAGTATGGGCAAAATTCATTTTGCATCCTTGTTTCTCTTCTTCCAATGAAATATTTATCAAATCATCAACTTCACGGAAACTAAACAAATAGGGCTTTTCCAGTTCTGTAATTGTTGCTGTATATGTTGTTCCTTCACCATCGTCAAAAGTAATCTGCCCACCAAGTTGGATATCCATTTCCCCTGTTGCGAAAGGATACCACTGCATGAAGTGTTCGGGACTTGTCAAAATAGAGAATACATCTTCCGGACTTACGGGAAAAAATCGTTCAAATTTTAAATTATAGCGGCCGTTCAATTCATGTAGTGTTCCGTAATCTTTCATCGTATCATGCTCCTACCCTTATAGTATTTATACCCTTTATTGTACTAAATATTTTGTAGCTAAAAGAGGAATCTAACATGAAATCCTCGCGACACTTTCACAACCTCCGATGCGTATGAGTATGCTAATAAAAGAGCCCAATTTCATTTTATTATTGAATGAAAAGTAGAGAGGAATGGTATGAGTGTATCCTTATTATACAAATGGTTTTACCTACCCGCTTAGCGCTTCCTATGCAAAACCCTTTTCCCAATATACTGCACCGCTTCGGCATTTTTTAACTCGGCAACAGAACAATCTCGATCAGCGTTGCATAAGTAAAACAGAGGCCGATTATATGGCGATGAATCGATTGCTTTGGATGGAGCATGTCAACTGGACGCGGATGACAATTATTAGCATTGTGTTCCAATTGCCTGATTTACCATTTGTACAAAAGCGCTTACTGCAAAACGCAACTGACTTAGGCAATTGTCTGCGCCCATTTTACGGCGACCAAATTGCGGATTACTACGCTAAGCTTATTCAAGATCACCTAGTCATTGCTGCGGAACTTGTAACAGCAGCTGTCAAAGGCGATACTAATACAGTGAATGCTAATGAAAAAGAATGGTATAAAAATGCGGATGACATTGTTTTATTTTTAAGCAATATAAATCCATACTTATCTAAAGATGCATTGCAGGAAATGTTCTATAAACATTTAGAGTTAACTAAAAAAGAAGCCGTGTCAATGATTCAAAAAGACTATCAAACGGATATTGAAGTGTTTGATGAAATTGAAGCTGAGGCATTGGCTATGTCTGATATGATTGCTTCAGCAATTGTCATGCAGTTTTATTATCGGTTTAAATGTCCTTTCAACTGTTAAATATAACGGAATTGCTCGTTAAAAATTATACACAATACCAGTAAATAATTTACCACAGGTGACTATCTCAAACCTTTAAAATACACTTATTTCCATCTCAATCGACATGTAACGATTCAATTTTATCCTTCCAGGCCATATATTCAAAATTTATTTATGCAACCCAAGTAGAAGATCTTTTATGTAGAAATTGTAATTATATAATTCTAAACACTCAAACTTAAAATAAATCTAGGTGCTTCTCCTACTTGGGTTAGCCTTCATCTTGGACACCTAAATTGGGTGGATATATCAAGTTAACTAGTACGAACTAGTTAACTTGATATATAGTCGTACTCGATAGCCTACAGATTAACATTAAATGATACATTCTTTAGATGGACGATAATAACCTAATTTTTTAATACAAGAGATCATCGTAGTAGGAGTTACTGCTCATGCACCGGCATTTTTGGGAAGTACGCCGTTTCATACATGCACACCGCTTGTTTCGTGAAGCTCCATGTTTCTTGCACGTGCACCCGCATTTTCGGGAAGTTCGGCATTTCCCGCACGTGCTGTGCCCGCATTTTCGGGAAGTTCGACGTTCCCCGCACTTGCTGCACCCGCATTTTCGAGAAGTTCGACGTTCCCCGCACTTGCTGCACCCGCATTTTCGGGAAGTTCGACGTTCCCCGCACTTGCTGCACCCGCATTTTCGGGAAGTTCGACGTTCCCCGCACTTGCTGCGCCCGCATTTTCGGGATGTTCGGCGTTTTCCGCAAGTACTGCACCCGCATTTTCGGGATGTTCGGCGTTTTCCGCAAGTACTGCGCCCGCATTTTCGGGATGTTCGGCGTGAAGTTCCATGATCCCCGCTCGTGTGATGTTCATTACCAATAGGGTCTTGGTACATGAAGTGACTTAAACCTAAGTCGTTCGCCATATTTACTGCATTCTGGATAAATGACATATTCAAACCTCCTTTCATCTTTTTTGGGAAAGAAGGTGAATTCCTTAGTCCGAAACAACTTATACTCTGCACTTTTCCTTCCCTTATCGTACTATATGAAATTGAACTAAAGGTTTCAGAGTCAATCGCATAGTTTTAGAAAGTAAAATATAAACTCTATATCTTTTTGCGAGCCTTATTTTTTTGGTTTATGAGAATTTAATAATGAAAGGAAAGAATTCGAGTGGATAACAGCAGAATAATACCTGAATATCAGCTTTTTATTCACCCTCTAGATTTAAGTGAACTTCGGAAAGACATATGGTGTGACGACCCTATCCCTGCAAAGCTAACAGTTAACAAAAGAAAGTATGATATTGATATCGCCTATCGTGGCTCCCATATACGGGACTTCCGGAAAAAGTCATATCACATTTCATTTAAGAAACCAAGTTCATATAGAAATGTCAAAGAAATTCATATCAACGCAGAATATAAAGATCCTTCCCTATTAAGAAATAAACTATCACTTGATTTTTTTAATGAAATTGGTTGTTTATCACCAAAGTCTCAATTTGTAAATATTAAGTTGAATGGGAAAAATGAGGGGCTTTATTTAGAACTAGAATCAGTGGATGAAAATTTTCTTAAAGATCGACAACTACCACAAGGGCCAATATTCTATGCGGTTGATGGCGATGCTAACTTTTCGTTGATGAGTGACCTTGATAAAGATATAAAGAAATCACTTAAAGTTGGCTACGACCTAAAATATGGAGAAACACAAGATGAATTATATTTGCAAAATATGATTATTAAAATTAATACTATTACAAAAGCTGAATTTGAGAATGAAATTATGAAATATATTAATGTTGATCAATATCTCAGGTGGTTAGCTGGCGTTATTTTCACCCAAAATTTTGATGGTTTTGTTCATAATTATGCTTTATACCAGAATAGCGAAACGAGGCTATTCGAAATCATCCCGTGGGATTACGATGCAACATGGGGAAGGGATGTAAACGGGAAAGTGATGGAGGAAGACTATTTACGAATCGAAGGATTTAACACGCTTACAGCAAGAATTCTCGATGTAAAAATATTTCGGCGACAATATAAAAATTTGCTAAAAGAAATTATAAATAATCAATATAATGTAGATTATTTGAAACCGAAAATACAAAATTTGCATGATTTAATAAGACCTTATGTTCAAAAAGATCCTTATAAAAAAGACGATATCGATTTATTTGATATGGAACCAGAATATATATTGGAATTTATTGAAGCGCGGGCAAAATATATAAAAGGAAATTTAGATTCGTTAGATTAAGTTGTTGCATCATCTTGAAAAACCCTCTTTCCAATACAAGTTGTCAGTATCCTTACTTTAAATGAATAAAAACCACGAGTCGAACTGGTGGTTGTTATTTGTTTTCACGTTTACAGCAACTATAAACTAAAAAACAAATAAGGATAATTAAAAACTAATGCTTTTAACTTGAAAAAGGGCATCCAAAATCGAACAAACGATTTTGGATGCCTCTTAGTTTCTATTGAACAGAATAGCTTACTTTTACTCTTCTGTTGTAGTATCTTCTGCAGCTAGAGTAGGAGGAGGAGTTAAAGCAGAAAGTAGTGGAACAGTTGCAGTTGCTCCTGCACCTATTGTAACTTGTTGGACTTGTAATACTTTTACAGTCAGGTCAAGCACAATTTTTTCACGTAAAGTGTGGAAAGATCCATCATGGTATGTGGAGTGCGGTGAAAAATCAAGTTCAAAGAAGTTGGCAGCAACTAACTCACCATATGGCTGCTCATTGTATTTCACAAGATTTTGGAAGAAGTATTTATCCAAACGAGCGTCCGTTTGTGTTTTTTCGTTAAGGAAGTTAGCTTCTGCACTTTCAGAAATACCGATAATCGGTAAGTTGATGAAATCTCCTGTTGCAGCATTTAAATCTGCAAAACCTGAGAACCGAACATTTGCAATTCGGTCTTGAAGCGGTGCATTATAATCAGCAGAAGCGTATTCAATATTTTTACGAATATATCCTCCTACAAATAATTTAGCTCTTGTTGCTCTGAAATAGTCAGTGCCAGGAATTCGTGTAAATGCTACTGGTACTAGTTTTACTTGATCCAGGAATACATGTTTTTTAACTCGTTTAATTTCTGTTGCTGGCGGATAAAGAGAAATATCTGCTTCAACGACAATTTGAAGCGTTCTTTCTGCAAGTATTACTGGAATTTTAAAGAAAGGTGTAATTCCTGTAGTAACAGGAGTAATTGGTGCATCAGGTACAGGAATTTGTTGTTGTGATTTAACCCCAAAATCCTCCCCTTGTTTACAACTTTTAGCTTGCTTTGCATAGCCATCGTTCATTGAATGGCCATCATTCATTGAATAATTTTGATCCATTGTCTAAAACCCTCTTTCTTTTTTGTTAGAGTCAAAGTTTCACTCTACATACCTAACATATGAATGGATGATTTTATGTCATAGGCTAGTAAAATAGTCATATGATTCAATTTTGGAAAACATTTTTATGCAATTAAAGAAGTGGAGTTTTTAAATATTTACAGTATGGCTGAAAAGCATGTCCTTCTTTTCCCCATAAAAAAATGCTACTCTATGATTATTTCGAGTAGCAATCCAGTTCTATAAATTGGTCCTGCATGAAATGAATAGACAATTGTGCGACACCATTAACCTGCAGCTGTTTTTCCGTTGAATTTAATTCTTGGTGCCATACAAAATGGACTTGCTTTAATTGACTTTGAATAGGTTCTGAAAATTTTTGGTAATCTTCGTAATGGTAATTGGAGTCATGTTCATGTTGAGCTTGGAATATAAATTCCTTTTGATTACTATAAGAAAGATCAGGTACTGTTATCCAATTAACATTTACTATTTTTGTCCATGGAATAGAAATTTTTAATGATTGAATATTGTTCTCCAATTCTTTGTTACTAAATTCAATTTCTGCAACACATTCACCTTTTAGAAAAACGGTCTCCGAAGGTAATACAACTTTGCAATCAAGCAATTGGATGGCCCATTCTACTTTTAATATATTATCAAGTAACATTAACAAATCAATTGTTTCATTAATATCAATATCTGTTTCCAATTCAGTCAGCAACACTGGCATTTTAACAGTTATTGTTTTTTTCTTTTCGATAAGATTGGTAAAGTAAGTATTTTTTTGGAAAGGCTGCTCATCGTTTATTTCCTTATAGCACGCTATGTTATATTGGTTATCTTTGTTAAAACTATCATCATCAGATTTTTTGTCTTTAAAGTTTGTAAATAAACTATCCTGCTTTTCTTCCTGCAATTCATCGCTTTCTGAAAGTAGTATCGTGGAAAATTTGTCTTCCAAAATTTCGTGTTTTTCTTCCAACTCATCAATTTCTGCTTCATGCGTGTTACTATCCTGTCCGGCATTTTCATCAAACGCATCATTATCTTCTGCGCCCATGTCACCGTCTCGCTCTTCTGCCTCCAACTCATTGCTTTCTGAAAGCATCGTGTAGAATTTATCCACCATCTTGTCGGTATTTTCATCAACTGCGCCGGTATCTATTGCGTTCATGTTATCGTCTTGCTCTTCTGCCTCCAATTCATCGCTTTCTAAAAGCATCGCGACAAATTTGTCTTCTACACTGTCGGTATTATCTTTTAACGCATCGTTTTCTCTTTCATTCTTGTTACTATCTTGCCTTTCTTCCTTCGACTCATCACTTTCTGAAAATAACTCTAAAAATTTATCTTCAAACGTGTCGGTATACGTTTCAACTTCTTCTTCAATCATGTCTTGCATTAATATTTGCGATTCATCATTCTCTGAAAACAGGCTAAAAAATTTATCTTCCATAGTGCCGTAATTTTCTTTCAAAAATTTATTATTCTCTTCATCATTAAAATTTTCGTGTTTTTTATAAACTTGATTTTCTGTAAGGTTTTTATACTCTGGATCATTGGTATATTCATCTTCTAAGTTATTTTCTGGTGTGGATGTACTTTCACTCGAATTTAATAAGACATCGTTATCAAATTCGCTTTCTGGAAGTGGTGTAAATCCTTCCTGTATAGAAGTCGCATCTTCAAGCATAAGAGAGAATTCCTTAATTAAATTTGAAACTACTTCTTCCCTGCTCTTTTTCTCTATATGAGAGTCTTTGTCTGGAACAATATTAACTTCTGATGTATTTTCATTCAGAGGCTTTTCTATCGACTCAACCTTTGGTGGCGAAAACATAACTGGTTTTGAATCGTTTATTTTTCCAAATTGATTATTTACATAGAAGGAATGCTTTTTTGTATTGTCATAATCATTTTTTTTTCGACCTTGTTGATTTTCCTTCTGTTCGAATCCTCCCTGATTATCTATAGAAAAGTGAATTGAGTTGGTTGGATTTCTATAATAATCATAAACTTTACCTTGAAATGAGTCGGGGTATACATATTGATTACGGAAATTATTCATCGCTTTTGGAAGGAATGCTTATAAGCACTCCCTCCTTTCCCCTCCTTACGAAAAGCTAAAGATTCCTTTTCACTCTAGTAAATATTCACCGGTCATATTTTTAAAATTTCTAGTATTAAATTCTCAACAATAGTCATCACAATCGTCATTTGTTGTTGAAGATACACGAATTTGTTGATTCTGAAGTACTTTTAACGTAATATCAACTACCATTTTTTCTTCAAGTTGGGTAAAAACCCCTTCACCGATAGGGGCATCCTTTGACAAATGAGATCGATCGATTGCTTCATCCCACTCAATAATATGACTTGTAACTAACTCACAAAATGGTAATTCATTATAATACTGAGTGGAATTTTGATGGAATTGAGAAAGATCGCTTGATAGAAATTCATCTTTTTCCGGAAATCCGCTTGGCAATGACTCCGATATCAAGAAGTCAAATTCACTTCGCTTGTTAATTGCAGGTTGAACAGGTTTTCTCAAGTAGTGTTTGATTTCCGTTACACAACTAAATGGAACATCAACTGTTAGGGAATTTATGCTGGAAGAAATGGTTTTTATATCACAATCGGGTTCTGTCATTGGGCTCGCATATTGAATATTTTTTCGCACAAACCCTTTTATAAATAATTTATCCGTTGGCAGAAGCAATCTGCATTGTACTATTTTAATCTGTTTTTTCACATCTTTTATTTCCAAGACAGGCTTAGGAAATTTAATACATGCATCTAAATTTACTTGTACCGTGAGTTCGGCTAACACTACCGGAACTTTTGTATATATTTTCCCAATACTTACATGGGGTTTATGAGGTTTATTATCACACTCATTTAAATTTGACGGGAATTTACATACATCATTTTTTTTATCTTCGTACATCTTGCCCCTCCTAAATATCAATTAGTGCATCATATGCGGGCTAAATGCCCATCCTCTGGGCGAATACCTATTGTTATATTTAGCATGAAATTAATAAGTACAGGCACGTGTGGGCTATTGTTCTGCATACAATTAAAAATGAGAGGTGAGTGAAATATGGAAGGGAAAAACCTTCTTGCAGTAGATTGTGGGAATAGCTGGTATAAAGCTTTATCATCTGATGATGGTTATTATCGGGATTATCAGATTCCAAATGCAATCTCTTTATACGATGAGGAGTTCCATGAAAAGCCTTATGATGAGGGAGATATCAAATTTGAAGAAAATCTGATTGTTGAACTCAAAAGTCATGCCGTCATCGATAAAAGGGAAATATTCTATATTGGCAAGGCAGCCACTAAAAAACGTGATGTAAGCTTAACCGGATTCAATAATCAAAAAGTCGAGGAAGACCGCACTTATATTCTCTTATTTGGTTTAGCTGCATTTCATGCCATTTGCTTAAATCCTGAGGAAACCGAAATAAATTATCACATTGATCAATTAGCGGTATCACTGCCAACTACTCAATATAAGGAAATGAAAGATAAGTTTAGACAACGGTTGTCAGGGGCTCATACAGTGATTTTTCATAAAGTACCAGGTGTTACAGAACCGAAAGAAATAACAGTTAAATTGTATGTAGAAGATGTCATTATCGGAGCGGAAGGTGCCTGTGCATACCTTGGATTAACACGAGATCAAGAGACACTGGGAATCAAAGATGATGAACTAGTTAGGGATTCACAGAAAGGAATTATCATTGGAGATTTAGGAGGGGATTCTGTTGATTTCGTCGGAATCAAGAATAATAAACCAGTTGCTTCTGTAGAAGGAGAAACATTTGGCATTAATCAATTCCTCGATAATATTATTCAAAAGGTTAGTAAAAATGAATTATATAAATTTGATTCTCGTGCAGAATTAGAGGAAAAATTGGCTGCCGGACAATCAGAATGGTATGTAGAGCCTTTTGCAGGTGTTAGAAAAGATATAAGTAAATATATTGTTCCACAATTAAAATCAATGGCCATCAAGTACTTGGAGTATTTTGACAGGGTCAGAAGCAGTTCCAGCGAAATCAAGGGAGCTACGCGGTATATTGCAGTCGGAGGTGCTGCCAAACTAGCGCAGAAGCAAATTCTCGAGGTTGCTGTTCGATGGGCTGATAGAGGTCGTCCAATTCAATTGACATTCCCTGAAAATATGGAGAAATTAAACGTTCATGGTCTGATGATCCTTGCGAAAATGAAGCAGCTTAAAACAGAACAAAAAAATGAAAACCTCATCTCTGTGAGAAGTTAAAGGATGATGGAAATGTCTAAATTATATACAGATTATTCCAATCAAACAGCACTAACAGTCCCCTCACATTTTATCGATGTTAAAAGCGGAGAGTCTCATGAGGTTTCAACAGAAATCTTTGATCAAATCGAATATCATACTGAAAATCAGACCCTCATTCATTTAGTATTATCTGCTCTAACAGAATATTTTCACCCAACTAAAAAGAGGGAGCTAAATGAAGATATCTTAAAGGAACTAATCGAAATTAAACAAATGTTGCATCGACATCCTGTAGATAACGCATATGTAAGTATTCCAAAGAAAAAGGCCCAGCTAAAATCAACTGAGGTAGATTTAAAAGAAGTTGATGATATTCTAGATGATTTTGGAGGATAAAGTGTATAGGTGAACTTTAGGGCAGAGTTCACCTATTATTAGGACAATAATGTTTTTATAGTCGTACAGCCGGCAAGGTAGTAACACCACAGAAACAAGATAAATCAACAGTGATGCAAATCCCTGTTTTCATTAAATCACTAACATATTGATGATTGATTTGCTCACAAGGGCTATGGAACTTATCACATCGATCTCTTTTTGGTTTAAACGTTAAAAGTTCTAATTCAGCACAATCCCCTTTTAAATCTCTGATCTTAAAAATAAAGCTAGTAATACATACGAATTTTTTGTCCTTAAATCCCGCCGGACAAACCGTTACGCCTTCACCTTTAAATGGTTCACACCCACAATACAGAATAACAGGGATTGTATTTTTACTAAATTTCTTAGGCTCTTTTTCTTCTAAACGTTCTTCAAACGATTCGTCGCATGGAGAACATTTCTTATCATGTTCTTTCTCAACTTTTCTCTGTGCTTTTAAAATCGCTTCAAGAATTTCTTCTACACAACCTTCCTCTTTGCCCTTATGGCAATTACAATTACCTTTGAAATGCCCTTCTTCTTTGTAGTTTGGAAAATATTCCTGATTATAACTGCTCTCTTTTTCCTGGTTATACATGCCTTTCACTCCCCATAAATAATAATTATTCTTTTTATCTTATGGGTAGGTAAAGTATTGTGTTTAAACACTTTGCCTATTGAAGGTAAATTTAACATGCAGTGCTTATGCATTCTACTCTTTCTTATATACCGTACAATTTGCTTCGTGCTTTTATGATAGGAGTTTTTTCAATTATCATTAGCTCACAATCATATGACTTGTCAATTGTTGACTTATCAACTAAAATAAAAACCTATTCCAATTTCAACAAAGAAGGGTGAAAAAAATGTTACAACAAAAATCAGCTTTAGAAAAATTAATGGAAGAACGTAAATCAGTTCGTAAATATGAACCCGGTGTTGCGATTCCTCGCGAGACAATTCAACATATACTTCAACAGGCAACAACAGCTCCATCATCAAGTAACCTGCAGCCTTGGCGCTTCCTTGTTATTGACGATGCTGAGCAGAAGAAAGAGTTGCGCATTGCTGGATTTAATCAGGAGCAAATCGAAACATCATCAGCAATTATTGCGGTAATCGGCGATATTGAAATGTATAAAAACGCTAAGCAAATTAACGATTTAAATGTTGAGTTAGGTTATATGCCACGTGAGATTGCTGATATGATGATTTCAAATTCTGAAACGGCATATAGCAGTTTTTCTGATGCTGAACGCAGTAATATTGCCCATTTAGATTCAGGTTTAATTTCTATGCAAATAGTACTTTTAGCGAAGGATATGGGCTATGATACAGTAATTATGGGAGGCTTTGATAAAGCTGCATTTGCTAAAAGATATGAGCTGCCTGCAAATGAAGTGCCGATGATTTTAATCGCTATCGGAAAGGCTGCTATGCCAGCTCGTAATTCATCACGCTTACCATTCGAACAAATTATTCGTTTCTCTAGCTAATGGTATTACAGGTTCCTTTACCTGACAGGTGTAATTTAAATCATAGAGTTTGAAATTTTTTATACTTTATCCGAATGAACGGAAATGCTACCATATAGGGATAGATACCTAGAACGAAGAGTAATCAATGTAAGGAGGGTTAGTATGGAAGTTTGTTTGGATGATAAAAAACAGATGATCATGATGTTAAAAAGATTAGACCGTCATGTAACACAAATTTTTGAAAAAAGAACAGATATCAGTTTGACGAGATATGAAATTTTAGTTTCTTTAATAAAAAAAGGAAGCGTTACACAAAAGGTCCTGCAACAATCCTTAGCTATTGACCAAGCGGCAATTACACGCCATTTAAAGCTGCTTGAAGAACAGCAATATGTCGAGCGTAAACGCAATGAAAAGAACAACCGAGAAGTACTTGTAACGATTTCCGATAAAGGACGAGCATTACTTGAAGGTTGCACAATGTTTAAAGATCAGTTTCTGAATGATCTCTATGAGGATTTTTCGGATAGCGAATTACAGCAGCTTAAGCAATTTCTTACACGCTTAAATGATAATGTAGATAATCTTTAACAGTTGCATAACAGTGAAGAAAGAAGAACGATTTCCTCCAGCCGGGATTTCGTTCTTCTTTTTTATTGCCTTCCACTACTGGGACGTTCTTAAAGCATCTAACGTTTAAACAATTTAATCTATTACGAACATTTTTAAATGAGAATGTTTATCATCTATGATATACTATAACTATAAAGAAAATAATCATTATTTAAGGAGAATGTATTATGCAAATATACTGGACGAAAATAAATAAAATCATTGAAGAAACACCAGAAGTAAAAACGTTTTTACTGGATCTTCCTGAAGGCTTCACATGGGAGGAAGGAGCGCATACACATCTTGCTTTAGAAGGCTTCAATGCCGGTGATCAGCCAAATAAAAGCTTAGTTCGTCATATGTCCATCTCCACATTACCAAATGAGAAGACTGTCGGCATTACAACTCGCATAAGAGAACTGTGCTCTGAGTTTAAATCGATCTTAAGAAATCTGGAAGTCGGCGATAAAGTTGCACTGTTTAAAATCCATTCCAATGTACCGCTGAAAAGAGAAGATAAGAATATTTACTTGTTATCTTCAGGTGTAGGTCTTGCAACGTTCAGACCGCTTGTACTAACTTATTTGGAACGCCCTGATAACATCAACCGCATTCATTCTCTTACTATCGATTCAACAAAAGATTACTTATTTACTGATGTTTTTGAATCTGCACCTGATAAAAATTTCACATCACAATATGTTGATAATCGAAAAGATTACTATGAAGAAGTGAAAAAACTTGCCGCAGATCAAGATGGTCTATTTTATGTTGTCGGCAGTGATGAGTTTATTTTGCAAAACATTGACGTGTTGCGTGAACAAGGTATTAAACAAGAACAAATTGTCCTTGATAAACGCGAACGACAATTACCTAATTTCTTCCCGGTAGAATCTACAATTTAATTGATAATATAAAACGGGGCTATCCGAAAAAGTATTCTACTTTTCGGATAGCCCCGTTTTTAATCTTTATTTTATACTAACTCCAACCATGCCACCGCTTCACAGTGCGTCGTGTGCGGGAACATATCAACCGGTTGTACTTCTTTTGTTTTATATCCACCATCTTCTAAAATGCGGAGGTCGCGCGCAAGTGTTGCCGGGTTGCATGATACGTACACTGCACGCTTCGGTTTTTGCTCGATGATTGTATTCAGTAGCGCTTCATCACAGCCTTTACGCGGTGGATCGACTACTAATACATCTGCTTCTTTACCTTCTTTATACCAGCGGGGAATGACTTCCTCTGCCGGACCTGCTTCGAAATATGTGTTTGTAAAGCCGTTTAGTGCGGCATTGCGTTTTGCGTCCTCGATAGCCTGCTCAACAATTTCAACGCCCATTACATGACCAGCCTTTTGGGCTAAAAATAGTGAAATGGATCCGATGCCGCAGTATGCGTCGATTACGCGTTCATTGCCTGTCAGCTGTGCATAATCGAGTGCTTGTTTATAAAGCACTTCTGTTTGAACAGGGTTGACTTGATAAAACGAGCGTGCCGAAATTTCAAAGCGGACATTGCCGATTGTATCTTCAATTGTATCCTTGCCCCAAAGCGTGAATGTATCATTGCCGAAAATTACATTTGTCTTCTCGCCATTAACATTTTGCACAATGGACGTGACATTAGGAATATGTGCTCGGATTTTTTCGATTGCCGCGCTAGCCTGCGGGAATTTCTTAGACTTTGTTACAAGTACGACCATCACTTCGCCTGTTGCACGCCCTTTACGAACGACAACGTGACGCAGCATGCCTTGATGGTATTTTTCATCATATGGACGCACACCTAAAATCTCTAATTCACGTTTCAAGTCTGCCATGACCACATCGGCTTCCCCTGTTTGAATTAAACAACGTTCCATATCAACGATTGAGTGTGACTTCGTTTTATAGAAGCCTGCCACCATCTGCCCTACTTCGTTTTGCGCGAAAGGTATTTGTGATTTGTTGCGGTAATGCCAAGGCTCTTCCATCCCTTTTACAGGAAGGACAGGTGCATCGATTTTACCAAGACGCTTCATCACATTTGCGACCATATTTTGTTTCCATTTTAATTGTCCCTCATAAGAAAGATGCTGTAATTGGCATCCCCCACATTGCGAGAAATAGACACATGGAGCTTCTACACGATCGGGTGACTTTTCCAGTATATTTACAACTTTTGCAAAGCCATAATTTTTTAATGTTTTCATAACATGAATCTCGGCAGTTTCTCCAGGAAGTGCCCCTTGTATAAATAATGGATAGCCATCAATTTTCGCGACGCCATTGCCATCATGTGTTAAATCTTCTATATAAACTGTTTGACGATCATTTTTTTTAATTGGTGCAGACATGTTCATTTCTTCCTCTCATTTCAATCACTTTATTGTACCACGCTCCATATATTTTGCACTTATTATACTTTCTACTAATGTTCTGACTAATCCCAATTATTACTTTTGTTCTAGTATTCAGTAAGTATTACCTATATAATTTACCTTATAGCTCTAATAATTCTACTAATTTCAAGGAGAAGAAAAAATATGTCAGTTCGCAAAAAACTTAATATAGGCTTTATTTTAATCGGGATGATTCTTCTACTTTCAATTGGATTTGCAACCGTTCAGTTTTTCCGTATCGGTGATGAAGTTTCCAAAGCTGTTGATGTACAGATGGCACAGGTTACCCGTATTAATGATATTCAGCAGCACATATTATCCCAAGGAATTTATGCACGTGCCTATGCAGTAGACCCTTCTCAAAATAATTTGGATTTACTAAACAGCCATACAACAAGCCTCGTCCAATTAATTGAAGAGGTACAAGGTGAAAATATTTTAGCAGAAGCTACACCGGTTATTACTAACTTAAAGGATCAATCAGAAATAATCTCTGAGCAAATGGATAAGATCATCTCATCTGTACAAGCCCGCGATATATCATCCGCTCTTTCAATGGTGAATGGCGATTATACATATACGAGCGTGTTCACGAGCGAACTTGCGGAGAAAGTGGAACAAATCGAAAACAAAGAGCTTGATAAAGTGGTAAACAATACGAAAGATATGATCTCCCTTTCTACGATTTTGTCGATTATTTTCATTATTATTACGCTTATCGTCATCGGCTTTTATATGATTTATACGAAATACGGTATTACACAGCGTCTCCAATCCATTACAAATGATCTGGAACAAATCGCTGATGGAAACATTAAAGTTTTACATAAGCCGGTTCATACAAAAGATGAATTCGGTATGCTGTCGAATGCATTCATTTCATTGCAGCGTAATTTTGAGGATTTGTTAATAAGTATTCAGCAAAATGCAAATCAGCTTAGCAATTCGGCCGATGCACTTATGGCAAACAGCGGGACGATTTCTTCGGAAACTGCCCACATTAAAGAATTGATCGAGCATACTGCACAGACAGCCTCAATGATGACAATTGGGGCAAATGAAAGTGCACTTGCTGTAGATGAGACTGCACAGGGCATTAATTCGATTGCACGTGC
Source organism: Solibacillus isronensis (assembly GCF_900168685.1). NCBI lineage: Bacteria > Bacillati > Bacillota > Bacilli > Caryophanales > Caryophanaceae > Solibacillus > Solibacillus isronensis. The sequence goes on from NZ_FVZN01000010.1 coordinate 127,781, forward strand.
AACACAGGACCTGCATAGTGGTGCTGTCACATTAACGCAGTTCGCCAATGATGGGGTAAAAATTATTGATGAAGCGATGCAGCAAATGGAAACAGTACATGCATCGACTCAATCAATTTCCAACCTTTCGAATGTTTTAATCGAACAGTCGGGACAAATCAGCACAATTACGAAAGCTATTACTGATATCGCGGATCAGACAAATCTGCTTGCCTTAAATGCTGCCATTGAAGCGGCTAGAGCTGGTGAACATGGGAAAGGCTTTGCTGTAGTTGCAGATGAAGTGCGCAAACTCGCGGAGCAATCCAAAAAGTCGGCAAATGAAATTGTTCATTTAACCGAAACGATTCAGCACAATTCCCAAAATGTTGGCGAAGCTGTGGAAAGCAGTCTTAAGTGTGCTACTGATGGAGTTGTTGTCATCGATCGTGCCGGTCAGTCATTCCATACGATTACCGACAATATTTACAATATAACGGAGCGTGTAGAACATATTTCTGCTACATCACAGCAAATTTCAGCAAGCTCTGAAGAAGTCGCCGCTTCAGTCATCGAAATTTCGCAAGGTACAGAAAAAACGATGATGGATGTAGAGCAAGTTGCCAATGCGACTCAACTGCAAACTGAAATTGTCGTTGAAATGGAAGAGCTGTCTAAACGTTTAGCTAATCAGGCAAAACAGCTCCAACAAAGCATGGATAAATTTACATTGTAGAATGATTACCTTCACTTTAACGGTTTCTAATTGTTGAAGTGGAGGTTTTTTAGAAGTTTCTCATGGGATATTAGAACGGTTTTTCGTTTATTAAAAAAGAATTCAACAGGGGGTTTAGGTTGCTCTCTTCTTATGAGATTGTGCGGATATTAGAACAATGGGGAGCTTTATTAGAAAATGTTGAAAGGATATTAGAACATTTGGTCAGTTTATTTGAACATCTTGGCCCGATATTAGAAGATCAAGCAAATATATTAGATCTTCCACCTTTTATTAGAACTTAATTTATTTTATTAGAACATTTTAGTGATATATTAGAAATCCGCTTGCTCGCTCGCTCCCCTGCCCCCCAACTCTCCCTCCAAAACAAAAAACTCACAAGGGTATTCCACTACCCTTGCAAGCTTTAGTTAAATTACTTCTTCATCCGTTTCAATTTCACGAATTTTATCGATTGGCACGAATACTTCAATATGCCGCTTTAAATTTTGGAAAACAGCTGGTGCATCGCCGCCGTATTCCCCGTCCAGATTTAAATGAACTTCCTGATCAGATGATACGACAACACGACTAGCTTTTCGGTAAACGACACGTTCATCGGATAAATGCTCGCCACGTAATGCCAGTGAAGCAATACGTATGAAATCGGCTATATTACATTCCTTTAAAATCATAACGGTAAACAGCCCGTCATTGATCGATGCATCGGGCGCAATTTTTTCGAAACCGCCTACTGAATTTGTTAAGCCGCATAAAAACATCATCGCTTTTCCATCAAATTCTTCATCATCCATTTGGATTTTCATATGCGTCGCTTTAATAGAAGGAATCATTTCAATCGCCTTCAAATAATACGCCATTTGCCCAAGTACCGTTTTCATTCTGCTCGGTACTTCGTATGTCAGCTCGGTAATTCGCCCGCCTGCAGCAATGTTGATAAAGTAGCGGTCTTCATTCAAAATGCCGACATCAACAGGTATCGTATCCCCTGCTACAATAATGTTCAGCGCTTCCTCGACATTTCGCGGAATTCGAACAGCCCGTGCAAAGTCATTTGTCGTCCCCATTGGAATCAAACCGAGCTTCGGCCGTTTTTCACATTGACTAACACCTGCGACTACCTCATTTAACGTACCGTCACCGCCAACCGCAATTACGACATCGAATTCGCGTCTTACGGCTTCGATAGCAGCTTTAGTTGCATCACCTTCGCCAGTCGTTGCATGGCATGAAGTTTCGTATCCAGCTATTTCAAGTTTCTCCAATACTTCTGGAAGATGCCTCTTAAATGCTTCACGGCCCGAAGTTGGGTTATATATAATTCTCGCTCTTTTCATATTGATCTCATCCTGATTAATTATATTTTTCATCCTGTCCAAAGTATACTGCTGTATGTTTTAGAAAAGCAACAATAGTACCCGGTATATTCTCTTCAATAATACGCTTAAAATAGAAAAAAGTTCCTACTATATTATATAGTAAGAACTCTTAAAAGTAACAGGTTAAGTAAAAATTATATTGCTGAGCTTACCTTATTTTTAAAATCTTCATATACGTAGCCCCACAGCTTTGAATCGTTTACATATTGTCCGCGCATATTTTCGTATACCGCTTTTTGTGCTTCTTCAAATGACGGATCTTCTTTATCCGGTAATGTCGCACGTAAATCAGTTACAAGCTGCTGTAATTGCGGTGCACGTGGTCCCCATGTAGTAATTACTTCCCCGGCTTCATTTAAAACTAAATACATTGGAATAGCTCGTCCGCCATTTGTTAAATAACGATCGATCAAATCTGTATCCGCATCACGTAATGCCGTACGAATTTCCACATCTGCCGCTTCCGCTACTTTACGGATGATTGGGTTGTTAATCATTGCATCACCGCACCAGTCTTCCGTGATAGCTAAAATATGGACATTAGCATTTTTCAGTTTTTCAATAAAAGCTGCATCTTCCGGAAGTTCAAAGCTCTCATAAATCGCAAAGCTTTGTTCTTTCAGTTGAGACATTGCGTCCATATATTCCTTCATTGATGTGCTCTCTTCAAAATATTGTTGTTCAGTTTTCATATATATACCACCTTTCATTTCTCTCTTCTATTTTGCACGTTTTAAAGAAAAAAAGAAAGTTTTATGTGTCAAAATTGTTACACAATAATACAATTCTAAATTTTCAAAATAACCTGTATAAAACAGCAAATATTTAATATTTTCGAGAATATAAAATCAATTAAAATTTTATCCAAATAATAATACATTATAATAAAATAATTAAAAATTTTCTTAATTATTTTATTTATTAATATCTATAAAATATTTTTAATGCAGTATATATTTCTCATAAATATTCTGATATATTAAAATAACGCACCAAAAAATTATCAGAAAATTTAATTTACATGATTTTCTAGGAGGGTTATTTATGAAACGCAATAAAAAGGTCGCATTGACTGCTACAGCACTTTCATTATCTGCATTACTTGCAGCTTGTGGTGGTGGAGAAGAAACGAAATCTACATCATCTGGAGATGGTGAAAAAGAATTGGATTTACTGATCACTTCGGAGCCGCCTTCATTACATCCTCAATTGGCTTCAGATTCAACTTCCGGTGCTATTTTAGAAAGCACATTTGAAGGTTTAACAACAATGGTTGAAGGTGAGCCGGTTTTAGCTGCTGCTGAAGACTATAAAGTATCTGATGATCTTTTAACTTACACGTTCACTTTACGCGACGCACAATGGTCGAATGGCGAAAAAGTAACGGCTGAAGATTTTGCATACGCTTGGAAATGGGCATTAAACCCGGAAAATGCGTCAGATTATTCTTCAATCCTTTACCCAATTAAAGGAGCAGAAGCTTACAATAATGGTACTGGCTCTGCAGAAGATGTAGGCGTTAAAGCAATCGACGAAAAAACGTTAGAAGTAACATTAAATGCTCCAACTCCATATTTCTTGGAGTTAACAGCATTCAAAACGTTCTACCCAATCCATAAAGCAACAGCTGAAGCGGATCCAAAATGGTACACAGAAGCAGATACTTATGTATCGAATGGTGCATTCAACTTAACCACTTGGAACCACTCAGGCGATATCGTTTTAGAGAAAAGCGATACTTACTGGGATACTGAAAACGTAGATATCGATACAGTAAACATTGCAATGGTTGAGTCAGAAACAACTCAAATGACAATGTTTGACGCTGGAGAAATCGATTTCCTAGGCGCTCCTTACGGGACAATTTCTCTTGATGCAATCGACCGTTTAAAATCAGAAGACAAATTAAACGTTTCTGATATGTCATCTATTTACTGGTACAAGTTCAATACAAAAGATCCAGTAATGCAAAACGAAAACATTCGTAAAGCATTGGCATTGTCAATCGACCGTGAAGGCTTAATTAGTAATGTAATAAAAGGTGAACAACAACCTGCATTAGGTATCGTGCCAAACTCTGTAGAGGGCTTCGGCGATGATGAAGGATACTTCAAAGATGCTGATTTCGAAGAAGCGAAGAAATATTTAGATGCTGGTTTGAAAGAATTAGGCTTAGCCAGCGCTAAAGATTTAGAAGTAAAAGTTTCATACAACACTTCTGAAGCACACTCTGCTATCGCACAATTCATTCAGCAAGGCTGGTCATCGAATTTAGGTATTACTGTTAAACTTGATAACTCGGAATGGCAAGTATACTTGGATAAAATCAGCAATGGCGATTACCAAATTGGTCGTCTTGGCTGGGGCGCTGACTACAATGATGCGTACACATTCCTTGAAATGTACAACTCTGCTGAAAACGGCAATAACCAAACTGGTTGGTCAAACGATGAGTACACTGCATTATTAAATGAGTCAATCACTGAAACAGATCCGGAAAAACGTACGGAAAAATTATTAGCTGCAGAAGCTGTAATTATGGAAGATATGCCAGTTGCACCAATCTACTACAACACTAACTTAAACGTTGTATCTGATGAAGTAGAAAATATGGCTCCGGATGCTTTAGGTAATATTAACCTTAAGTACGTTAAAGTGAAGTAATTTTAACTAGTTAGTATTTACTCCTGCGATGGTCAAAAAATTAAATCATCGTAAATAGGGAGTGCCTCGAAATTATATTTCGGGCACTCCCTTTCATAGTTTTATCGAATTTTCAAAATAGTATAAAAAGGAGGTACGGACATTGCTTAACTTTATTATTAAACGATTACTCTATATCGTACTTGCAATGTACTTAATTATTACAGCGACGTTCTTCTTAATGCAGCTTGCTCCCGGTAGCCCGTTTACGAGCGAACGTGAATTGCCACCTGCTATCGAAGAACAGTTAAACGCGAAATACGGGTTGGATAATCCTTGGTATATCCAATATAAAGACTATTTAGTAGACACGATGACATTTGATTTTGGGGAGTCGATGAAATACAAAGGCCGTTCCACAAATGACATTATCGCAGAAAGCTTCCCTGTATCCCTTGCTTTAGGTCTTCAGGCGATGGTTTTAGCTATTGGGCTTGGTGTTTTACTCGGTGTTGTTTCTGCACTGTATCATAATCGCTTCGGAGATTATGCCGCAACAATTTTTGCAATATTAGGGATTTCAGTTCCTTCATTCATTTTAGCCGGACTATTACAGTATTACTTGGCATTTGAAGCTGGCTGGTTCCCGGTAAGTGGCTGGAAAGGATTCGCCTATACGATTTTACCTTCGTTGGCAATCGCCGTTACCCATGCCGGATTTATCGCTAAACTTACGCGTTCAAGTATGTTGGAGCAAAACAATAGTGAGTATGTAAAGCTTGCTCGTGCAAAAGGTCTAGGAAAATGGACAATTGTGTTCAAGCACTCTTTACGTAATGCATTATTGCCGGTTGTAACGTATTTAGGTCCACTATTTGCCGGTGTTATTACAGGTTCGTTCGTCATTGAACAAATTTTTGCGGTACCAGGACTTGGCCGCCATTTCGTAACTAGTATTACAAACCGTGACTATACGGTAATTATGGGTACGACAGTGTTCTATTCATTAATTTTATTACTGGCTGTATTAATCGTAGACATTTTATACAGTGTCATCGATCCACGTATTAAATTGAAAGGAGCGAAAAAATAATGGCTCAAAACGAACAGCAAATACCAAAAGTATCAGCTGACATGTTTGATGTTGTCGGTCGTTCAGAAAATACAGATGCCCTTTCTAAAAAGCAAGTATCTTATTGGAAAGAAGTATTTTATCGCTTCTCTCATAACAAGTTAGCTGTAGTCGGGTTAATCCTTCTTATTATTATTGCAGGATTTGCAATTTTCGCGCCGATGTTCTCTTCTTATACATATGAACAGAATGTTGGTCTCTACAATACTGCTCCTTCTGCAACACATTGGTTCGGTACGGATGACCTTGCGCGTGATATTTTCGTACGTGCATGGGAAGGCGCTCGAATTTCATTATTCATAGGTATTACTGCCGCTGTAATTGATTTGATTATCGGTGTTTTATGGGGAAGTATTGCTGGTTTGGCAGGTGGTCGTGTCGATAACATTATGATGCGTATCGCAGATGTATTAACTGCAATCCCTTATTTATTAGTAGTAATTATTTTATTGGTAATTATGGAGCCTGGTTTAGTTCCTATGATTATCGCCCTTTCCATTACCGGTTGGGTAAACATGGCGCGAATTGTACGAAGTGAAGTACTGAAAATTAAAAATCAGGAGTACGTACTTGCTGCTCGTACATTAGGCGCAAATCAATGGCACATCATTAAACGTCACTTAATCCCAAATGCAATGGGTGCTATTTTAGTAACAATGACAATGACTATTCCAAGTGCAATTTTCACAGAGAGTTTCTTAAGCTACTTAGGTTTAGGGGTTCAGGCTCCTTTAGCCAGCTGGGGTACGATGGCCTCTGAAGGTTTCAAAGCACTTCAATCTGCACCATGGCGATTATTGTTCCCTGCAGCTTTAATCTCGATTACAATTTTCGCATTTAACGCAGTTGGAGACGGCTTACGTGACGCACTTGATCCGAAATTACGTAAATAAGGAGAGTGTACGCAATGAAGAAAAAAGTATTAGAAGTAAACGACTTACGTATTAATTTCAAAACGTACGCTGGTGTCGTACAAGCCGTACGCGGAGTAAGCTTTGAATTATACGAAGGCGAAACATTAGCAATCGTTGGTGAATCCGGTTCAGGAAAATCAGTAACGAGTAACGCATTGATGAAGTTAATTCCACAGCCACCTGGTATTTATGCCGGTGGTGAAATCAACTTCAATGGTCGCAATATTATCCCTTTGTCGGAAAAAGAAATGATGCAAGTTCGCGGAAATGATATTTCAATGATTTTCCAAGATCCAATGACTGCATTAAACCCAACAATGCGTATCGGGACGCAAATTACCGAAGTCCTTTTAAAGCATAATAAAGTTAAAAATAAGGATGAAGCAAAAAAACGTGCGCTTGAGTTACTTGATCAAGTAGGTATCCCTTTCCCTGAAAAACGTTATAAGTCTTATCCTCATGAACTATCAGGCGGGATGCGTCAACGTGTTGTTATCGCCATCGCACTAGCAGCAGATCCGAAGCTTTTAATTGCCGATGAGCCAACAACAGCGCTTGATGTAACAATTCAGGCCCAAATTTTAGAGCTGATGAAAGAACTTCAAAAGAAATCAAATACATCAATTATTTTTATTACACATGATTTAGGTGTTGTAGCAAATGTTGCGGACCGAGTTGCGGTAATGTACGCCGGTCAAATCGTTGAGTACGGTACTGTGGAAGATATTTTCTACAATCCGCAGCACCCGTATACTTGGGGACTGCTTGGCTCTATGCCGGACTTAAACAACTCTACTGATGAGCTGTTGATGGCTATTCCGGGTTCACCGCCAAACTTAATCGATCCACCTAAAGGCGATGCATTTGCCCCTCGTAACGAGTTTGCAATGAAAATCGATTTTGAGATGGAACCGCCAATGTTTAAAGTATCGGAGACACACTACGCGAAAACTTGGCTACTGCATCCTGATGCACCAAAAATGCCTGTTCCTGATGCGGTAGCACGCCGTATTAAAGGCTATCAACAGGAGGGCATGTAATTATGGCAAATAAAATATTAGAAGTACAAGGCTTAAAACAATATTTTGGCACTGCTAAACAGCCGATTAAAGCGATCGATGGCATCTCCTTTGATGTGTATGAAGGCGAAACATTAGGTTTAGTCGGGGAGTCAGGCTGCGGTAAATCAACGACTGGTCGCTCGATTATCCGCCTTTACGATATTACAGAAGGTCAAATTACCTTTAAAGGCAAAAACATTTCAGAAATGAAATCTCGAAAAGAATTAATGCAATTCAACCGTGAAATGCAAATGATTTTCCAGGACCCTTATGCGAGTTTAAATCCTCGTATGACGGCCGGCGAATTAATTGCAGAAGGCTTTGACATCCATGGTCTGTATAAAAATAAAAAAGAACGCCAAGCTCGTATCGGTGAATTGCTGGAAGCAGTTGGACTGACACGCGAGCATGCTAACCGTTATGCCCATGAGTTTTCTGGTGGTCAGCGTCAACGTATCGGTATTGCCCGTGCACTTAGTTTAGATCCAAGCTTCATCATTGCAGATGAGCCGATTTCTGCGCTTGATGTTTCTATCCAAGCACAGGTAGTAAACTTACTAAAGCAACTTCAAAAAGAACGTGGGTTAACTTATTTATTCATCGCCCATGATTTATCAATGGTAAAATATATATCAGACCGAATCGCGGTTATGTATCGCGGAAAGATTTTAGAACTTGGAAGTGCGGATGAGATTTACAATAATCCAATCCATCCTTATACGAAGTCTCTATTATCTGCTGTTCCTCAGCCAGATCCGGCTTATGAACGCAACCGTACACGTATCCCGTACAAACATGTTGAACATGATCCGGCAGCTAAAGTTATCGAAGCTCGCCCTGGTCATTTCGTCTTTGGCACAGATGCACAAGTAAAAGACTGGGCTAAATAGAAGAACAAATAAAAACTCCTTCACGAGGCAATGTGAAGGAGTTCTTTCTATATATAAGGAAATTTCCAATGACTATTACTTAATAATTAAAATGCTTCTGATGTTGTTTTCGCTTGCATATGCAATGTTAAATAATCTGGTCCGCCTGCTTTAGAGTCAGTACCTGACATGTTGAAGCCACCAAATGGTTGGTAACCAACGATTGCTCCTGTACAGCCACGGTTGAAATAAAGGTTTCCAACATGGAACTCTTCGCGAGCATACTCTAAGTTCATACGGTCGTTTGTAATAACAGCACCTGTTAAGCCGTATTCCGTGTTGTTTGCAATATCAATCGCTTCTTCAAATGAATCTGCTTTTGTAATTGCTACAACTGGACCGAAGATTTCTTCTTTCATAATACGCGCTTCTGGATCTACATCGGCAAATACTGTCGGGTGTACGAAGTAACCAACAGAATCATCTGCAGTACCACCAGCAACTAGACGGCCTTCTGTTTTACCGATTTCAATATATTCGCTGATTTTTTTGAATGCTGCTGAATCGATAACTGTTGCCATAAAGTTGTTATTGTCAGATGGGTCACCGATTGTTAATGATTTCGTTAACTCTTCCACACGGTTTACAACTTGATCATATACATCTTTTACGATTACTACACGTGAACATGCTGAACACTTTTGTCCTGAGAAACCGAAAGCGGATTTTACAATGGACTGTGCAGCTAACTCTAAATCTGCATCTTTATCAACAACGATTGTATCTTTACCACCCATTTCAGCGATAACACGTTTAATCCAAATTTGACCCGGACTTAATTTTGATGCGCGTTCGTTAATACGTAAGCCCACATCACGAGAGCCTGTAAAACTGATGAAGCGTGTTTTCGGGTGGTCTACTAAGTAGTCCCCTACTTCTGCCCCACTACCAGGTACGAAGTTTACTACACCTTTTGGTAAACCTGCTTCTTCAAGCACTTCAATAAACTTATAAGCGACAACAGGTGTTGTTGAAGCTGGTTTTAATAATACTGTGTTACCAGTAACAACAGCTGCTACAGTTGTACCTGCCATAATAGCGAACGGGAAGTTCCAAGGTGAAATAACAATCCCGATACCCAGTGGAATATAATCATAACGGTTATATTCATTTGGACGGCTTTCTACTTTACGTCCATCTTTCATTTCCAGCATTTGACGGCCGTAATATTCTAAAAAGTCGATTGCTTCTGCAGTATCTGCATCCGCTTCATTCCATGGCTTACCTGCTTCTTTCGTTAACCATGCAGAAAACTCATGCTTGCGGCGGCGGATAATTGTCGCTGCTTTAAATAATACGTCTGCACGAATTTCAGGTTTAACTTTTTTCCATGATTTGAATGCTTTATCTGCTTCTTGCATTGCTTTTTCAGCCAAGTCTTTTGAAGCTTTTGAAACAGACCCGATCACTTCTGTTTTCTTCGCCGGGTTATATGATACAATTTTTTCTTCTGTCGTAATACGTTCGCCACCGATAATTAGAGGATAGTCGGCACCAAGCTGTGATTCTACTTTTTTAAGCGCTTCCAAATAAGCTTGCTTGTTTTCTTCTACCGAGAAATCTGTAAATGGTTCATGTTTATAGTTAATCATTTATCATTACCTCCGATATTAAGTGCAATATTATTTTGCATCATATTATGTTACTTAATTTGAATTATGCAATATAATAATGCTTAAATCAATTATTTTTTCTAAATTACGCAAATTATCTCATTTTTACATTCCCATGCTAAAATAAAATGGAGGGGGTTACACCGCATGAATCAACTAGATGGCTCTAGTGTTTTTGAATTTATGATTGAAAAAATAGAAACCGGTCTTTGCGCTATTGATGAAAATGGACGAGTCATCGTTTACAACAAAAAAATGCGCGAACTTACTGGTGAATCACTTGAACAAATTACACAGCGCTTTTTATCACAGTCACTTGACTTTAACTTGGAGCAAAATATGCTGCAAAAAGTTTTAGCTTCGGGTCAAAGTTTCAAGCATATAAAGCAAACATTCTGGAATGCCCGTGGTGAAGAAGTCACAATGATGAATGACTATTATCCATATACCCTTAATGACGGTACGAAAATCGCTATTCAATTTTCCCGCGATATTACACAGCAGGAGTTTTTAATGGATCGTCCTTTAAGTCGTTACGGTGCTCCATTAACTTTTGATATTATTACAGCTGTCTCAAAATCGATGAAGCAAGTAATCCAGCAAGCTAAAATTGCCGCGCTAGGTCGTATTCCGGTCATGCTTGTCGGTGAATCAGGGACAGGGAAAGATATGATTGCAGAAGGTATTCATCATGAGCTGGCAGAAAAAAACGAACGCTTTATTACACTTATTTGCCGCCGCAATGAAGAAACATTGCTCGCTCAAATTGAAAAATATATTGCCGAGGAAAAAAACTATACGTTTTTTGCCGAGCGGATTGAGTTTTTATCAGATGAAGCACAGAACCGCATCGTGGAGCTTCTGGAGAAACATTCCGAACGTAACCATGTATTTATTGCAAGTATTGGTGAAGATCCGATTGACTTAATTCAGAAAGGTCATCTTTCCAAAAATCTGTATTACTTATTTTCTAATTTAACAATTCAAGTTCCGGCATTGCGTGAGCGCCGTGAAGACATTAAGCCTTTCGTGGACGATTATTTCGCTCGCCGACGCATAGCATACAGCAGCCCGGTGAAAGGTCTAGCACCAGAAATCGAGGAAATATTTCTGAACTATGACTGGCCAGGAAATTTGAAAGAACTTGAAGTGTTACTGGATGATATTAGTGCATTACTTACAACAGAAGAATATGTGGAACTTATACATATTCCAGCATATTTCAAGTGGAAGCTCCAGCAAGCCGAGCCAACTACTTCGGAGCAGCAAAAATTATTCGACTTCTCCGGACAAACATTGCAGCCTCTTGATGAATATATGCGTAAAGTTGAAGATTATTATATTTCACATGCCTTACAGCTGAATGATGGAAATATTTCACAAACAGCTAAAGCACTAGGTATCCACCGTCAAGGTTTGCAATATCGTTTAAAACGCAAGTAAAACTGGAAATATAATCTATTAATTACCATTTAACAGACCTGCACTATGTGGGTCTGTTTTTCTTTTTCCAAAGTGCAATATTATTTTGCACATTTTATAAATGATGTTTTTTAGAGCATGTAAACGTTTTAATAAAGTATTTCAGCAAAACTTTTTTACGTTAAAAACCGTTGCTATTTCTCGTTTTTCCTTCTAGCAAACATTAATCCTCTCAAATTTTATTTCCTTTTTTGAATTTTTTGTTTTATACTCACGTCAATAACAATAAAATACTTTTTTAATCGCAGGGGGATTGATTAAAATGTCATTAAAAGATTTTTTTATCGCACTTTCAGAGAATCAAACATTAAATTCTGCAGCCCAAAAATACGGATTTAAGCTGGGGGCGCAAAGTGTCGTTGCAGGTACAAATATCGATGAAGTTATAGAAAGCATCAAGCATTTAAATGCACAGGGTATTTCTTGCACTGTCGATAATTTAGGAGAATTTGTATTTGAGGAGTCTGCCGCGCTTGCTGCAAAAGAGCAAATTTTAGCCGTAATCGAACGCATTCACAGTGAAAATCTTGATGCACATATTTCTTTAAAACCTTCTCAGTTAGGATTGGATATTGATTTTGATTTTAGCTATGAAAATTTAAGAGAGATCGTAGCATTGGCAAATGAATATCAGATTTTTGTTAACTTTGATATGGAAAACTATGCTCGTCTACACCCTTCATTTGAGCTTTTGGAAAAAATCCATGCGGAATACGATAATGTTGGCACTGTAATTCAAGCATACTTTTTCGAGTCAGATGAAAATGTCGAACGCTTTAAAGATTACCGTTTACGTCTCGTAAAAGGTGCTTACAAAGAAGACGAATCTGTCGCTTATCAAAATAAAGCCGATATTGATCGCAAGTTTATCGAGCAAATTGAATACCATTTACTACATGGCAAATTCACTTCGATTGCAACACATGACCACAATGTAATTAATCATGTAAAACAATTTGTCGAAAAGCATAATATTCCAAATGATAAATTTGAGTTCCAGATGCTTTATGGTTTCCGTAAAGAAATGCAGCTGAGTCTTGCAAAAGAAGGATACAACTTCTGTACGTATGTACCGTTTGGTAATGATTGGTACGGCTACTTTATGCGTCGTTTAGCTGAACGCCCGCAAAACCTGACTCTTGTCACAAAACAAGTATTTACGAAAAAAACAAATACAATTTTAGCTGTTGCAGCCGGTGCGTTTTTAGCTGGACGTATGTCTAAAAAGTATAGATAAGTACAGAAGCGCCATATTTTATTGCGTTGACTACCATCTATTGCAACATGTTAAACTAGTCAAAAATTATCAATAAAGGAGTTGTCTTTATGTCAGATTATAGCTATCAGTTGTTAGCCATTATTCTTTACATGATCTTGATGCTCGGTATCGGCTGGTATGCCTTCCGAAAAACTAGCAACCTGACAGACTATATGTTAGGCGGACGCGGTCTCGGTGCAGCGGTAACAGCATTAAGTGCCGGTGCAGCAGATATGTCGGGCTGGCTGTTAATGGGTCTTCCAGGTGCAATCTATTTATCAGGTCTTGTAGAAGCTTGGATTGCAATCGGATTAACAATCGGTGCTTATTTGAACTGGTTACTAGTGGCACCTCGTTTACGCGTTTATACACAAGTAACAAAGGATTCCATTACAATTCCAAGTTATTTGGATAACCGTTTACGTGATAATACAAAACTATTACGTATTGCATCAGGAATTATCATTTTAGTATTCTTTACATTCTATGTATCTTCCGGAATGGTATCAGGCGGTAAGTTTTTTGAAAGCTCATTCGGAATGGATTATCATACAGGTCTTCTATTCGTATCTGCAGTAGTTGTCGCTTACACTTTATTTGGCGGATTCCTGGCTGTTAGTTATACGGACGTAATTCAAGGTCTTATTATGCTTATTACATTAATTGCTGTTCCTGTTTTTGGAATTTTCTTAACTGGCGGTATTGGAGAAACGGTTGATTCTATTAAATCGGTAGATCCGGAAATGTTTAGCCTTCTTCCATCTACTGTGACAGCTGCGGCTATTATTTCTTCTCTTGCATGGGGGCTTGGCTATTTTGGTCAGCCACATATAATCGTACGCTTTATGGCGATTTCATCTGTAAAAGAAACGAAAAGTGCGCGCCGTATCGGTATTGGCTGGATGATTTTCAGTTTAATAGGTGCCCTTGCAACTGCTTTGGTCGGTGTAGCATACTTCCAGCAACAAGGTACGGAATTAAAGGATCCGGAAACGGTATTTATTGTACTGGGGCAAATTTTATTCCATCCGTTCATTGCAGGGATTGTACTTGCAGCAATTTTAGCAGCGGTTATGAGTACAATTTCTTCACAATTAATCGTTACTTCTTCAGCACTTATTGAAGATATTTATAAAGCTTTATTCAATAAAACTGCGACAGATAAACATTACGTATTTTTAGGTCGTGTCGCTGTACTATTCGTATCTATCTTTGCGGCAATTGTTGCGTGGAATCCTGAAAGCACAATTTTAGGCCTGGTAGCATTCGCATGGGCCGGTTTCGGTGCAGCATTCGGTCCAATCATTTTACTTTCTCTATTCTGGCGCAAGCTTACAAACTACGGAGCACTTGCCGGTATGGTTGCAGGTGCCGCGGTTGCATTCGTTTGGGGACGTACGGATAGTTTATCAAGCACGCTTTATGAGATTGTACCTGGTTTTATCGCGTGTTTAGTCGTTGCAGTTGTAGTAAGTATGTTAACGTATAAACCAAATGCGGAAATCGAAGAAGAGTTCAATGAAACTCAGCGTATTTTAAAAGAAGAACAATAGCAACAATAAAAACGGTATGATCTTTTATAAAGATATACCGTTTTTTCAATATCCAGAAAAACTTTTGATGGAGGTTATTTTATGCAACTTGCACAACTATTCCCTTCCCTTAAGCAACATCATACATACCCGACAGCCCACAATTCTGCAACAACGATTTTTTATGATTCACCTAATGCATGCTGGTATGAAATCGCCAAAAGTGAAATAACAGAACGGGATGCGCTATTGTTAAAGCATTTTTATCATGAATGTAGTGAGCAGACGGATCCTTGGTTACTATTATTGACTCAAGGTGTTGTTCCAAAGCCAGCTACTTACTCTTCTATTCGTATTTTACAATATCATATCAGTAATGATGCCGAACAATTAAAGTATGCTATCGAACTTTTCTTTATGCATGATGCTTATCTTCTTGAAGTTTCTCCTACTACTTTCTGGATTATTCTATTTAAAGATTATTCACGGGAAGAACTGGAAGGCTTTATTGCAATACTGGAAAATGACTTTTATTTGCATGGACAACTTTTCATAGGACAAATGCTGCCGGTTTCTGAAATGCTCCCCCAATCTTTCTCATCGGAGCAAAAAATATTTCAGGCCATTTTAGAACGGCAACATCAAACGATTTATACATTTTCTGAATGCTTCCTGTCTTTACTGCCTTTACATTTAAATCTTTCATTACAAAAATACTTGCAGCATTCACTGTTCAATAATTTAAATGATGAAATGATCACTACCATTACAACGCTTTTCTCCCATAATGGAAACATGTCATCAGCCGCAAAAGAATTGCATATACACCGCAACACGTTGTTGTATCGTACACAGCGGTATTTTGAAGAAACTTCGTTGGACTTAAAGCGCAGTGACGACCTGTTATTAGCCTATTTAGCAGCACAATTGAATAAACTTACAAAATATCCCTGAAAAATTTAAGCACAATGCACAAAGGCAGCTCCCTCTTATTCTTTTATAATATGAAAAAAGGAGGACTGGTTTTTTATGTTAGATTTTGATCATCTTGTAAAACGTTATCCCGATGGCTATGTAGCTGTTGAAAATTTTCATTTAAAGGTTGAACCTGGTGAATTCCTTGTACTTGTTGGTCCTTCAGGATGCGGGAAATCTACGACATTGCGTATGGTGGCAGGACTTGAATCGATTTCCGAAGGGGAACTACGCATCGAGGGCAAACGAGTGAATGAAGTAGAACCAAAAGACCGTGATATTGCAATGGTGTTCCAAAACTATGCACTTTACCCGCATATGAATGTATATGATAATATGGCTTTCGGCTTGAAACTACGTAAATTCTCGAAAGATCAAATTGATAAAAAAGTACGCGAAGCTGCTGCAATTTTAGGATTATCGGATTTATTGGACAAGAAGCCAAAATCCCTTTCCGGTGGTCAACGCCAGCGTGTTGCATTAGGACGCGCCATTGTTCGTGATGCGAAACTGTTTTTAATGGACGAACCATTATCGAACTTGGATGCAAAACTTCGTGTACAAATGCGCTCTGAAATTACGAAACTCCATTACCGTTTAAATACGACGACGATATATGTTACACACGATCAGACGGAAGCGATGACAATGGCTTCTCGAATTGTTGTAATGAAAGATGGTGTCATTCAGCAAATCGGAACGCCGCGTGAAGTATACGATACACCTGAAAATGTATTTGTTGGCGGGTTTATTGGTTCGCCAGCTATGAACTTCCTTCGCGGGAATGTCGTAGGAGAATATTTTGAAATCGCCAGCGAAAAAGTTCGCATTCCCGAAGAAAAATTAAAAATATTAAAAGAACAAAACTATACGAACCGTGAAATTATTTTAGGTATCCGTCCTGAAGATATTCATGACGGCAATAAACAAGATTCAAGCAGTATCGTTAAAACTAAAGTGCAAGTAAGCGAATTAACCGGTGCAGAAATGATTGTTTATGCATCAATTGATGATCAGCAATTTGTAGGTAAAATACATGCAGATGCAGATGTAGCTATGGGTCAGGAGCTTTCACTTAACTTTAACTTAGCTAAAGCACACTTCTTTGATCCGGCAACTGAAATGCGTATTCGCTGATTAGTAAATAATTAAAAGAAGCAGTCAGAAAAAACTCTGACTGCTTCTTTTAATTTTTATAGCATCGCTGCACCTATCAGTCCTGCATTGCCTTTATTTAAGCTTGCTTGCACTCTGCCTTTTTTATGTTTAAAGAATGGCAGGCTGAAATACTGATCAACTAAACGGGAAATTTCATCAACAATTTGTGGGTGATGATTCATAACTCCTCCACCTAGCACAACAACATGCGGATCTATTAATAGGATGAAACTTTGAACCTTCTG
Source organism: Solibacillus isronensis (assembly GCF_900168685.1). Taxonomy (NCBI): domain Bacteria; kingdom Bacillati; phylum Bacillota; class Bacilli; order Caryophanales; family Caryophanaceae; genus Solibacillus; species Solibacillus isronensis. The sequence continues at coordinate 144,817 of NZ_FVZN01000010.1, forward strand.
AGCGATTTCCTGCTGCCATTCTTGAATGAGTGGAACAATACGTTCATCCTTTTCATAGTAGCGCTCAAAAAATTGCTGTAATGTCCCTTCTTCATTTGTATGTTGCTGTAACTTCTTTAATAATCCAGGTCCAGCACATACTTCTTCAAAATAGGCACCTGCGCTTGTTAACGAAAAACCGATTTCTCCGGGAACTCCAGCACCTCTTAAAAACTTTCCTTCATGAATAATACAGCATGCAATTCCTGTACTGATCGTGACATAAATGAATGTCTCTTTTTCAAAATGACGGATTTTATATTCTCCATTTGCCGCTGTCATCATATCTGTTTCCATAAAAACCTGAGCTTTCGGAAATGCCGTTTCAAGTCTTTGGATGAGCGGAAAATTACGCCATGGCAAGTTTTGCTGAAAGACTACAAGCCCTTGTTGTAAATCCAATATCCCCGGTAAACCGACCGCAACTTTTATAACATCCCCCTCTTCATCTTCCAGAAGCTTATGAAAACCCGCAATAATTGCCTCAAATAATTCCTCCGATTGCTGGGGACTCTTTACTTCAATTTGCTTTATTAATTTTTCCGGCTGTTCTTGCTTCGATAAAGCAAGTGCTAATTTTGTCCCTCCGATATCAGCACTTAAAATCCACATTTAGTCCACCTGCTTTACAAAAATTCCGTAGTTTTTCCAAATCGTATAGCCAAGCTTTTCATAAAAGGCGATTAAATCTGTCCAATCGATAAAGAACGTTTCTTTACCACGTTGCTGCAAATAATATTCTGCAGCGTCAATAACCGCACGCCCTAAGCCATAATTTCTATAGTCTTCATTTACCCCTAGTGGACCAATGCCGCCTAATCGGTCAAACTGCTCCGCCCAATTATAGTTCGGCCCTTTCCAGGCACTATGTTCGTCATTTATACGACAGAACCCAACAATCTTACCTTGCCATTTCACAACGACATAATCTCTTCCTGTACCTCCGTGAGAGAAATAGTCATGTGCTTCAAAAGTCCAACGCCCGGGAAAAGACTGGGTCATAAAATCAATGAGTTGCTGTTGTTCCTCTTTTTCTAATAAAACAAATTGAACATTATTTTTTTCAGGCAGTGACAATGGTTCTGCTATCGTTTTTGTAAAATCTACACTTTCGACAACTCTTTTAAAGCCCAACTTTTCGGCGAATGCAACACCTTCCCGCTCACCAAGAGGGACTCCGCATAATAAGTGGCCTAAATCCCCGCCAAGCTGAATTTTCTTTATGCCATTATTGAGAAGGGCCTTTTCTGCATATTGATAAAGCTCTGTCGCAATTTTTTGCTGACGGTAATCCGGGTGCACAAGCAGCATTTGAATCCAGCCATGTTCTTTATTTAAAGAAACGCCGTGAGTATTATGCCAAACTTTTGCAACGACAACTCCGACAATTTTCCCGTCTAGTTCCTTTATCGCACTTCCCTCATCTAAAACATAAGGTGATTGCCAAGTATTTTGTTCAAGCAAGCGATCCGACAACTTAAAGTCAGGCAAACAAATATTCCATAAGTCTACTATGTCCTTGTGAGCTTCTTTTGTTACTGGCTTTAGCATCTATTTCCCCCCAAACGTTTCTTCCATACGACGTAACGGATCATCGATAAAGTTTTCATCCCATTCAACAACTTGCCCTTGTTCTATTAACTGTTGTTTTACTTGTTCATATGAAATGTCCTGAACTGGTTTCCCTTCCTGCAGTGCAATTGACGCTACAGTACCGGCCCCTTGCCCGAGCATCATAAATACCGGTTCCATCCGAATTGAACCATATGCAATATGAGAAGCACTTAGGCATACTGGAACAATTAAGTTTGTACAATGCTCCTTCTTCGGTAACAGCGAACGCAAATCGATCATAAATGGTTTTACCGGTACTTGGATATCGCCTTCATTCATTACTCGCCCATTGACGACGACGCGACGGCAATTATGTGAATCCATATGAAAAGATGCGATTGCAATAGGTTGTTCGCAAATTACTCGCTGTAGTGCATTGTGTTCTGTCATGACATACTCGCCTAACATTCTCCTTGCTTCCCTTATATACAGCTGGCGCGGCCAATTGCCTGTATCGGTAAACTCATCTGCCGCCAATCCCCATTGTCTTACTTCCTCACGAATATCAAGCGGTACTTCTTCATCGTTGGCTAAAAAGTACAGTAACCCTGCAACATACGTCACATGCTGCTGATACATTTTTTCTCTTATTCCATAGTCCGCATCAGGAAATGCATAATTCATTCCGATAAAATCCGTCGAAAATGCCCCATAATTATTTAAATCGGTTTTTCCATTCATCAAAGGGGTATGTAACTTCATCGCGTCCCAATGCCCTGCCTTTATATAGCGTAACAACAGTGCATAATGATTACGCTCATATCCATTTGGTTTTGGGAACGGCACTTTTTGTTCCTTTGTTAAACACATCCGGAAATTATAAGCTTGGATACGATGATCACCCTCACCATTGTGCTCTTTCACAACCTCATCTGAAATTCCATACAATAGTCCGCTTGCCGGATTGCCTTCTTCTATATACGGATCGATAAAACTTTCAAATTTGTGATGCTGTGTACCAAATTGCACCCCATTATAAATTTCCTTATAAACTGTGCTTGCTTCTCTTCCTACAATATATTCAACCCCTGCATGTGCCAGCAAGTCACCTTCATAACTGGCATCAATAAATTGCTTCGCTTCATAGGTTGTACCGTCTGTCATAACGATTTGCTGAATTTGCCGGTCTTCAATAAGAGCTGATTCAATAAATTGCTCCTTCTGGATATCAATCTCATGTTCTTCTAACCATGTTTTAAATATACGTTCTGCTACATGCGGCTCGAAACGTACACATTTTTCGCTACGATAGTGGTGTGCAATCTCATCATAAAATTGCTTTGCTAAACCGCCAATCGCCTGTTCAGCACCTAAGTCTGTTGCCCCTAACCCACTTGTCGTCATCCCGCCGACAAAGCGGCTGCATTCAGCAATACGAACATCATGCCCTTTCAATTTAAGGGTGATTGCTGCTGTAATGCCTGCAGGTGTTGCTCCGTATATTAATACATCCTGCTTGTAATGCTGCTGTCTCTTTTCTTTTTTACGGTAATAATAAACCGATTCCCACATTTATAAAGCCTCCCAACGTGATTTCGTAGCCTGAACGACGCGCTGTAATGACTCCACATATTGTTGAAGCGGTTCCTCTATTTGCCCCTGTTGCAGCAACTGTTCCATTTTATTTAATAACTTCAGTACTTCAAGTTTCGCTTCCGGGTTTTTGGCCTCTACAACTCGGCTTGGGAAAAATATGGCGTTATACTGACTGTTTTGAGCAAAAATGTGTTCAATTTCTTCTGCGAGCTGCTGTATTGCCGGTGACAGTAAATACGAAACAGTTTCTACATCTTCCCAAAGCGACCGTGCAAATACAGCATTATTTAATTGCTGGTACTGCTGATAATCGTATTGCTCCATATGTGGCTGGGCCTTTGCGATTTTATGGAGTGGAACAACTAAATTGACCATTCCATCACACCCGGCTTCTTTATACTTTTCAATATCTGTCGCTATTCGTTTAAATAATAGCGGGAAAAGTTCACTTAGCATAAAGTGGTCACTGTAATATTCAAAAACAGTAATCTGTTTGTCAGTTGACCTGCGCCAATCCATTAGACTTTCCCATGCACGCATATCACGTTCCGATTCATAACTATGTGCATAATTACGTCCCCAATAAGCGTATAAAACATCGGCCGAACTCACCTGCTGTTCTTTGCGCTCTAGCATTTCCCAACTTAACCCGGCATTATAGACGATATGCTCTACTTCCACTTGTAAACCTGCACCTGCTAATGCTTGCTGGAGCTTTTCGGTGAATGCCATATATTGAGTTAAAAAGAGCTTTGCTTCTTCACCTTTTGCTCCTACATCTTCCGGCCAGAGTGAGATCCGTTGAATAACAGGTTCTGCTTCACAGTAAGATACTATTACTTCGATGACTGATTGTTGCGCTTTTTCATCCTGTAAAAAGTCCTGATTTTTTAGCGTATTTGCCGCTGTAAATTCAGTTTCCTCTCCAACTAAATCATTTACCGCTCCATCAGCAGCTGCCTTTCCGGAAACACTAACTCCTTTTGCCTTTGCCAATAAATAACGTAAACTATGCCCGCCTAACGTGACATCAATCCCGCGCTTTTTTATTTCAGGCAAAAGCGCCTCCTTCACTTCATCCCATAGGAAAAATGTAAAGAATACTTCATTTAGTCCATTTTTAGTACCAACATCTAGCATCCTCTTTAAAAAAGGGATGTCATCGATTGTTTCAAATACATTCCCTCGACGATTGAATTTCGGTTTTCCTTCATAAGTACTTGTCAGCCCTTGAATGCCGATTTTTTTCTCCTTCCCCAACTCCAAAAATACAAGCCCTTCTACCTTTTCAATCAGTTTATACACCCCGTACAACAAGGAACGACTTGTATTCCCGCGAATCACATAATTGTTTTCAGTTTGATCAATTACAAATTCATCTCCATTGCCGGAAGTATTCAATCGTTCAAAAACGACTGGTTTATCCCCCGTATAAAAGCGCTCTAGTTCCTCAAATGCAAATTGTTCAATTTCATTTTTATAATTTTGTAGTTTGTTCATCTGCATCGATCCCTTTCAATAATTGCTTTGGTTGAACGAAAAGGATACCCGTTACGAGTATCCTTTGAATTGTCCTATAGTTTTACTGCTTGCTTTCTGTTATTTGATTCATATGCTGCCAACGCAATTTCTAAAGATTTCAATCCATCATAACCGGAAATAAGCGGCTGCTTTTGTTGCTGAATTGAATTTAGAAAATCGACAATTAAATCAAAATCGGTATCATTTCCGCTGTATAAATGGGTGAGCGATTTACGGCCTTTCCCATACAGGTTAAGCTTCTCGTTGAAAACATCGACTTTTCGAGTAGCTTTCGTTCCGATTACTTCAATCATCGCATCACCCCATGTCGGAAATTCCGGGAACCGTGACCAGCTTGCATCGTGTGAAGCAACTACTCCATTATCAAATACAATTGTCATGATTCCAGCATCATCCGTATCAAGTTCGGTGAAATAGTTATTCGCAAATGCTGTAATTTCTTTTGCTTCGCTGTTCATATACCAGCGCATAATATCTACCATATGGACGGTATGATCCAATACCGCACCACCACCTGCCAATCCCTCATCGACAAACCATCCGCCCGGGTTTTGCCCGCGATTAGTAGAGCGGATTGCAACAATTTCTCCAAGTTCCCCTGCATCAATGGCTGCCTTTAAATCTCGGATAGGTGCACTGTAGCGGACCGGATATGCAATTGATAAATGCACATCGTTTTCTTTACATACATCAATCATCTCTTTTGCATCATCAATATTCGTAGCAATCGGTTTTTCACATAAAATATGTTTTTTCGCCTTAGCCGCCGCAATTACCATTTCTTTATGAAACACATTTTCACTGCAAATAAGCACAACATCGATATCCTCTGCTAAAAATACACTCATGTCTGCAAAAAATGGTACATCATATTGCTTACTCGCATGCATACCTCTCGTAGTATCAGTATCATAAATAGCGGTTAGTTTCGTGCCGGGTATTCGCTGAATTGCCGTCGCATAGCTCGTAGCATGAATATGTGCAAAGCTCATAATGCCAATGTTCATCGCAGTTCACCTCGTTGCAGGAGTAGTCGTACAGCAGCCAGTTTTTCATCATAGATATTATTCCATTGAACCGCATACTGATGAACTGCATCTATATTTTTGAACAGATTTTGATTGTTGTCACTGTCACCCGTCATTTGTAAACTATCAAATTCTGCAATATGCAGATGGCTGCTCCATTCAAATTCTATACGATCCTGACCCGTCCAGTATTCTAAATGGGTCATAATCGATTCACCGAATTCACAAAGAACGATCGTATAATGATTCTCTCCGATTTCATTTGAACGTACCGATACGTTACGAACGGTTCCAAACCATTCCGATAATGCGATGATATCTTCCTCTATATATGAGAAATTATTCGTCGTTCTCCGCAGTCGAAGGACGCCTTTTACCGTATCATGTGCTTTCAACACTTCTTGTAATTGAATGGCAAAAGAATATGACCATAAATCGAAATAAATCCAGCCTTGTTTATCAGAAATTGAAAATGGCTTATAGGCATCTGCTGCAGGCTGTTGCAAAATTGTTACGGTATTAGGTTCGTCACTGTTCTCGTTTGTAAATCGGTACAGTGGAGAGTGCATAAGTAGCTGCCGGTCTTTTTCCAATACGATTTTCACTAGTAATCACCTACAATTTTATTTCTTGATTTGTTGCAGCTGATTCATAAATCGCCGCCAACATTTTCGTCACTTCAACCCCGTCTTCTACCGTCGAAATAGGCTGCACATTATTAATACAGCAATCCACAAAATGATTAATCTCGTTGATGAATGAACCTGCGAAATCGAAACTTAACAAATCGATTTGTGGTGTAATATTTAAAATTGTTTCATGCTGCTCTTTTATAATGGTCAGTTCCGGTTCTACTTCGGCACCACCATTTTCACCATAAAGTTTTACGGATACTTCATCCTGTTTTGCATGTAGTGTAAAACTTACATCCACATAGAGGGAAGCACCATTTTCAAAACGAATGAGCGCATTTGCAAGGTCTTCAACATCATTATGCTCGGCGTCATAATCAGCTGCCTTATAGAAAGATAAGTTTTCAATATGGGCGCGATTCCCTAACTTTTTGTACGTATTACCTGAAACTGAAATCGGCTTTGGTTTCCCCATTAAATACCAGCAAAGGTCGATCATATGCGTTCCTAAATCAATTAAAGGTCCGCCGCCGGATTTTTTAATATCACTGAACCAGCCGCCCGGATTGCCTAATCGGCGTATGCATGAAGCCTTCGCATAATAAATTTCGCCCAGTTCCCCTGCATCAATAAATTTTTTAAGAACGCCTACATTTGTTGCAAATCTACGTACATAGCCAACTTGTAAAATCTTATTCGATTCTTTTACCGCAGCTTCAACTGCATAAGCTTCATCAAGCGATAAACTTAATGGTTTTTCAAGTAGAACATGCTTGTTTTTTTGGAGTGCCTGGATTGCAATTTCTGCATGGGAATTATTCCATGTACAAATACTGATTGCATCAATTTCCTCATTCGCAAGGAACTCACTCACTTTTAAATATAAATTCTCTACACCGTATTTTTTACCTAACGCATTCAGTCTTCGTTCATCACTATCACAAATCGCAACAATCTCTACATTGGGATTTTCAAAATAAGGTTTTAAATGGTACTCGGAAATAGATCCTCCTCCAATTACACCAACCTTTAACATGTTAATTCCCTCCCGAATATTCAATGATGGCGGTCAATGCCTCACTGCTTTCTAATATGTCATACACACCGGCTGAATTTTCAAAAGGAATTTCCAGTTGCACAAAGTCAGAAACATCTATCGCCTTTCGTTCCAATAAACGAATATAGGCTGCCAGATTGCGTCCTTCCGTCCAACGAACATAATGATACGGATAGTCAATCGATTCTCTTTCATAGCGAGCATCATAGCGACCTGGTCCGCCTGCTCTTGAAATCGTAATGACCGCTTCCTTTATAAACAATTGTTCTCGATTAAATTGTGGTTCTACATCCCCGACAATAACGATTCTTCCTTGCTTACGAACCCACTCAAGGCTACGGGGAGTTGTTTCAGAATGTTTGCCTCCAGCACATAAGAGAACAGCATCTACACCATGCCCTTTCGTATAATCCAAAATATGCTGTTCCATTTCTTTTAAATCCGAAAAAACTTCAACGCCCGGTGTACCTTTCAGCATTTCAGCTCTTTTTACATTAGGTTCATAGCAGATGACGTCATAACTTGCTGCTGCACAAATCTTTGCAATCATTTGGCCAAGTACACCTAACCCGATCACTACAACTGTTTCACCGAACTGCAGCTGTCCTTGACGTATAGCATGAATGGCAATAGTGCCGTGTGCTGCGAATGCCGCATGTTTGGGCAATACTTCTGCAGAACATTTCGCTACTAATATTTCCGGTACAACAAGCCGCTCCATATGTCCAACATAAGGTGCGCCGTAGCAGGCAACGATATCACCAACTTGAACAGTTGTAACACTTTGTCCAATTTCCTTCACTTTACCAACAGCGCTATATCCAAGCTGTCGTACACCTTGTTTACTACCTTCAATTAATAACCGTTCAGTCCCTGGTGAAACAGCAGTATAATAGGTCTCTACTAATACCCCTGTTTCAAAAAGCTCAGGTTGAGCGATTTCGGCTATTTTCACGACACCCTCATGTGCTTGTAAAGCTTTCACTCTTCTCACCTGATTTCCACTTTGCTAAATTTTGTTTAACAAATGCATCATCATTTAAATGCGGATACATTTTATAAACACGAGTTATTTCATCGGCTTGACCTTCACTTAATACTTCATGGTCTGCCAGACACCAGTTTCCTTTTAACAATCCTTGTCTCGTCAATACTTCGTTGATTCCTGCAATACTTCCTTTAAAGGAATGTGCCGGGTCGAAGAAAGCAGCATTCGTATCTGTCACTTCGATGGCTCTTGATAACCAGCTTGCATCAATTTGTGCTTTATCTCTAGCTGCCTTGATCTCTTCAAAATATTGAACGGCAGTTTTCGCCCATACTGACCAATGCCCTAACAGTCCGCCAACTACTTTCTTTTTTACGGTTTCGCCATTGATTGTAAATGCATATTCGGTTAATAGATCAATGACAATATTATCGTCATTTCCTGTATAAAGAGCGATTTCATCCCGACGGTCGCTATTGCATACCGCCCGAACGACATCTAATGTTTGATAGCGGTTAAATGGCGCCATTTTGATCGCATATACATTTTCTATATTGGCAAGTTCATGCCAAAACTGATAAGTGAATACACGACCGCCTACTGATGGCTGTAAATAGAAACCAACTACAGGAATGAGTTTGGCTACTTCTCTCGTACGCTCCAATAACTGGGCTTCTGATAAATGCTGGAGTCCTCCCATACTTAGTAAAGCTAAATCATATCCGAGCGTTTTTAAAATTGTCGCTTCATTTTTCGCCTGCTCTACCGGACCGCAAACACCACCTATTTTAATGAAGGATTCCGGTACATTCGCTTTCTTCATCTCATCTATTGCAATTGAAAGAACACGCTCATACAGGTTGAATCGGGAATCACGAATTTCAAATTGTGTCGTATGAACACCAACTGCCAAGCCCCCGACACCCGCGTCAATATAATACTTCGTCAAGGCACGCTGACTTACTTCATCCAATGATTTGTCTTCGTTTAACGCTAATGGATGTGCCGGAATAAATGCACCGTCAAACAATGCTTTTTTTACCGCTTCATTCATTTAAAACGCCCCTTTTCGCTCTTGGAAATGCGTTGGTTTATTTAATGTGGCACCATCTAATTCCACCCAATTTGCAACCATATCGAGCATTTGCTCAATGGATACACGGGGATAGCCAAATAATTTATGGGCATGGGCCGCTGTATTTAATAATGCTGTTTCCTGTTCGACCCCTATAATTATAGCTTCCTTATTAAAGCGTCTTGCAAACTCCTTCGCCAGCCAGCGAACAGACAAAGTTTCCGGCCCTGTTACGTTCAGAATTTTCACAGGTGAATCGCAATGTAATAGCGAGCGAATCGCGTATTCATTTGCATCCCCTTGCCAGATGACATTGACACTGCCCATCGTGACATCAACAGGCTCATTATTGTAGACTGATTTTGCAACTTCCAATAAAACCCCATATCGTAAATCAATCGCATAATTTAACCGGAACATAAGCATTTTTGTTTGAAAGCGATTGGAGAAATTCGTAAAAATACGTTCTCTTCCTAATGTGGACATTGCATATTCACCAACGGGAACCGGTGTAACGTCTTCTCCGCAATTGCCCGCTGTTACAGGTGTAAATGGATAAATATTGCCTGAAGAAAATACGACGATATTTGAGTTTTTAAATTTGTCTGCCACACGACCTGGTACGTATGTATTCATCGCCCATGTGAAGTGTTCGTTATTAACTGTACCGAATTTATTTCCCGCCATGAAAATGATATTCGGAATATCCGGCAACTGAGCGAGTTGCTCTTCATCCATTAAATCACAGGTAATTGTTTCGATCCCTGCTGCTTCCAGCTCTTCTTTCATTTCTTTATTTGAAAATCTGGCCACACCGATAATCCGTTTCTCGATCCCCGCTTCTTCAGCAGCACGCTTCGCCACTTTTGCTAAAGTAGGACCCATCTTTCCTGCAATTCCTAAAATTAAAATATCACCATCAATTTTTTTTATATCCTCTACTAATGCTGCGGAAGGTTTTGTCATAAATTCTTCTAATTGTTGTACCGTTTGCATTGCGGTCACCCCTTTATAAATTGAATATTCTTACATCTTTCTGTAAAATTATATTAATATGGATTTTTGGAGGCACAGACATAATGAATAAGGCACTTCCGTATACCTCACAAAGTTTAGTAGGGATTATTGTTCCTGAAATTTTGCAGGATACAATTAAAGAAGCTTTACGTGGATTCCCTAATATCCAACCACATTATTTTTTAACACAAGACTTTATAATGACGGACGAGTTACAGCGATTTATATATGAATATGAAATGCTTGTCGCTGCAGATCCATATATTTTCCAGCAATTAAAATTCTATGATTCATCTTTGCAGCTTTATCAGATTAATAGTAGAGCGCTTCAGCTATACGAATTGCTATTAACCCATAAAATACAAAATGAACAGAAGTATTATTGTTTTGACTTGTTGCAACAAAGCACCATTTTGTCGATTACACATCAGTTACATCATAAAATCGACTATGTGTTTTCTGAAGGCGAATCGGTTGATGTCATATTGGAAAATCATATAAAACATTCTGAACAAGGCTATTTCCCGGTTACTACAATTGCCTCTGTGTATGAATCATTAAGTGAACATAATATCGAATGTCGCTACTTAATTCCGACAAAGCAGGAATTGATTGTTGCTTTTGAACGGATATTATTGGCTTCTAAAGGGCGACAAAACAAAGAAAGCCAAATTGTGTACGGTTTGATTCAATTTGAATCGATCGCTAAACAAGAACAATCGAAAGTGGAACAAATACTTCAGCAGTTCACACAACAAATGGATGGTCATTTAATCATGTTGAATCCATTACAATACAGTTTTATTACGACCCGTGGACAATTTGAGCGCGAAACATTAGGGTACAAACATTTGCCGCTTCTTTCCCGCTTTAAAGAAGAGCTGAAAATTAATTGCACAATCGGTGTCGGCTTTGGAATCAATGCAAATGATTCAGGGCGTCATGCCAAACAAGCACTCTACCAGGCAAATGAAAACGGACCAAACCTTTGTTATATCGTGCGTGAAGATAATAGTGTAATCGGTCCAATCGATACGACCGTTTTTATTAACTATGAACAGTACCCGTTAGTCATAACAGATCTAAAGTTATTGGAACGGGCGGAAAAAGCCGGTATGTCTGCTTCCTATATTTCCAAATTAATGGGTCGTATTATGAAGCATCAAAAGTTTATTTATACGGCCGAAGAACTTGCTCAAACATTGAACATTACGTTACGAAGCGCAAATCGGATACTGCTAAAATGGCTGGATGCGGGACTTGTTGATATTATCGGCGAGGAAAAGGTAGCTCACCGCGGACGTCCTAAACGCATCTATTATATTCAGTTTTTAGAAGATATAAAGAATCAGTAAGTTGTGCTGGTAATATACTTTACTTGATCTAATAGTTTAATTATTTGCAGTGTGTCTGTTTGATTAATGGGACTTTTTTTCTCTATAAAAAACTGCTCCATTGCATCAATCAGGCGGTCATAAAATCGGACATCTCCTTCAGCAATTTCAAACCATTCACTTTGCTGCTGAGTATGTGTTACAAATTGAAAACTTTGACGATGCTGTAAGTACCCTCTAATTGAAGAGACAGTCCCATCTTGAAATGTTAATGTGATAAAGTGTTGCTGATCATTAAAGGTAACAGCTACGTCTTTGACAGAGGTACCTTTTAACGCACTGATCATCTCTACTGCATGTATACCATAATAGTAATAGTCAAATTCCTGCAGCATCGGCAATGGAGTTATGATATCCACTGCCTCGATGCTTTTTTTAGATTTTGCCTGTTGAATTTCTTCAGCAAAGCGTAAAGCCGAGCAGCTCATCAAAGGAATTCCCTTTTCATTGGCAAGTTCTATAATAGAACTCGCCTGCTCATAATTTTGTGCCAATGGTTTATCGATAAAAATAGGTTTTTCAGAAGCAGCCAACACTGCAAATTGCTCGAAATGTTGTGAGGCATCAACCGATGTAATGATAAACGCATCACAAATATCTGCCATTTCCTGTAGTGTTGTAATAAAAGGAATTCCTCTTCTACTCAACTCTGCTGAAACTCGTTCAATTCGTTTTCTGCTTAACTCAATTGTAGATCCACCCCGATATGCGAATAGCTCATGACCTTTTTTCTGTAGCCTTTCACTGAATGCGATTGCATGGGTTGAATCAGTTCCGATCATACCTACTTTCATAGAAGCCCCCTACTTAATACCTGACATTGTAATTCCTTCTGTAAAATAACGTTGGAAGAAAATAAATATTAAAAATGTCGGTATGAATGAAATTGTTGCACCTGCCATTTCGACACCGAAGTTCCCTTCTTTACCGAGCATCGAGGCAAGACCAACTGTTACAGGGAACATCTTTTCATTTGTTAAATAAATTAACGGCTGAAATAAGTCATTCCAGTTTGAAATAAAAGCAAAAGTCCCTACTGTCGCAATTACCGGGAATGATAGCGGCAAAATAATCTTGAAGAAAATTTGCCAGTCGTTCGCCCCGTCAATATAGGCAGCCTCTTCCAAATCTTTCGGTATCCCCTGTAAAAATTGTCGTACTAAAAATACACCCATGATTGCCCATAATTCAGGTACTATCAATGCCCAATATGTATTAATCCATCCAAAATCGGCGAACATAATATATTTGGGAATAATAAATAACTGTTGAGGAATCATGATGACTGCCATGAAAATCCAGAAGATTGCCTCTTTACCCCAAAATTGCTTTTTCGCAAATATATACCCGAGCAATGCCGCAAAAAGCATTTGAGTAATAACAGGAATGACAGTTATAACGATAGAGTTCCAGATCCATCGTATAAAAATCCCATTCGTAAAAATTGTTATATAGTTTTGGATTGATGGATTGGTCGGCAGCCAAAACAGCGGATCAATTTGTGCCTGTTTCACTTCTTTTAATGAGCCGAACACCATGATGATGAATGGCATTATAAAAATGATTGCTAATATTGCTAATGCTGCATAAGAGATTACTTTTTTCATTTATCTGCTCCTTCCCGCACCAGCTTAATAATAATTTGGATCTTTCCCGATATATTTACGTTGTATTAACGAGATAATTAGAATGATAAAGAATAACACATACGATAAGACTGCTGCATAGCTTAAATTCAGACTTGTAAACCCTTGATGATATAAGTAATACACGATTGTCGTTGTTGAGTAGTTTGGCCCCCCATTCGTTAACAAGAACGCCGAGTCGAAAATTTGGAATGAACCAATCGTTGTTGTAATCGCCACGTAAAAGTGAATAGGCTTTAACATCGGGAATGTAACTTTCCAGAAAATCTTCCACGGACTTGCACCATCAATACGAGCCGCTTCATACAATTGACGGTCGATCGATTGTAATCCCGCATAATAGTAGATCATCGTCGTACCCGCTACTTTAAAAATACTTAATCCTGCCAAGACAAGAAGCGCCTGTGATGAACTGGATAAAAACAGCTGCGGGTTAATTCCGACAAAACCGATTAAATAGTTTATAAAACCATCTTCTGTACCGCGGAACAACCATCCCCAAATACCTGCGATAATTACGAATGATGTAACAACAGGTAAGAAAAACAATCCTTTAAAAAACCCTGAAAATTTAACTCCCGAATTAATAATCACTGCTAAAATTAGGCCAAGCGCCATTGTCGGAACTATATAATAGATGGAAAACTTAACTGTATTCCATATTGCTTTCCAAGCGATTTCATCATCAAATAAACTTTTCCAATGTTTTAACCCAACAAACTCAGGGTCCCCAATAATTTTCCAGTCATGAAACGTTAAATAAAAACTTAAAGCAAATGGATATATTTGAAAAATAAGAAAATGAATTATTACTGGAACGAGTACGACATAGACTAATAAATTTTTGTTTAACTCCCTCTTAATCCGTGCACTAAATGATCGTTTAGAAGTTGTAGAGGTCACATGCCTCACCCTTTCTGTACTTGAAGTAATGAGAGAGTTTGATCTTCACGACCAAACTCTCCTTTTAAATTATTTGTTAATTAACTTATCAATTGCGTCTGCCGCCTTATCTGCAGCTTCCTGAGGAGATTGTTTGCCTTCTAACATTGCTTGAATTTCTGCTTGAACTAAAGGCATAATATTACGCCCTTCTGGGTGAATCACACCTGGCTTCGCAAATTCTGTGTAGCCTGCTAATTGAGCCATGTATTGTTGTGAATCGAAAATATCCTTCGCTTCATCACGTGTCGGGATATATTGTGTAATATTATTGAATGTACGTTGGTTATCTGTGTTTGTAACATACTTCATGAACTCTGCTGCAGCTTCAGGATTTTTAGAAATCGCAGAACCTACAAACATCCCAACAGTACCATAAGTTAATTGCTCTGCATCTTTTAATGGTGGAGCAATAACAAACTCAAATGGCTTCTCAGCTAATAAGCGGTTTACCGAAATACCAGAACCATTTACAGCTAATAATTTCCCGCCGAAGTATAGTGAGTCATGATCAAGCGCTGTAATTGAATCTTGTGGAATCCAGCCCTTTGTATACATTTCGTTAATTAATTCAAATGACTTAACCGCTTCTGGCTTGTTAATTAAGATGTTGTTATCTTCATCAATTACATTACCGCCAGCTTGCCATAAAAATGGATAAAGCGTGTTATTTAAAGAACCGCCACCTGCATATGAGAATGCATAGTAACCAGCTGCTTTTGCTTTTTCAGCTAAAGCTTTAAACTCATCCCATGTTGTCGGAAGGCTGTTTTCATCAACGCCTAATTCCGTTAAAATATCTTTGTTATAAATTAAAGACTCCGCTGTTTGTAAAATTGGCATCCCGTACTGTTTGCCTTTCCAACTTGTTGCTTCAATAGCAGTTGGTACAAAACCGCTTAATTCTTCATCTGTAACATATTGCGATATATCTAAAATTAATTGTTGTTCAGCGTATTGTGGCATTTGGTCAGGAATTACATAGAATACGTCCGGACCTTGACCTGCCGCTAAAGCCGTTAAGATTTTTTGGTCACGATTTGCCCATGGAATTTGCTCGAAGTTTACTTTAACCCCTGTTTCAGCTTCAAAATCCGATGCAAATGTTTTCCACATATCCCCTTCACCTGTTGAGCCATCTGTATAAGGGTGTGCCCAAACTGTGATTTCACCTGATAATCCTGAAGACTCTTCTGTATCTGTGTTAGCGCTTCCATTATCCGTATCTGTATTTGCATCTGTTGAAGCCGTTTCATCTTCGCTGCATGCAGCCATTACAACAGAAAGCACTAATACTAAAAATAACAGTCCCAACTTTTTAAAAATTGTATTACTCATAACCCATCCCCCTTTTTATTTTTGCTTTGTATAAAATAGCAAAATAGCTATTTTTTCCAGACTACAAAAAAATTAGGAGGAACTCAAGTCCATTAAAAGTCCTTAATTTAAATTGCACAATTTTTCAGATTTTTTATTTTATAATAAAGATAAGGGGGGTTAACTTTATGACATTTTGGGACGGGTTTTACAGTTTTGGTGTAAAGCTATTAAAAATTATTTACTTGAATTTTCTATGGTTGTTTTTTTCTGCGATTGGACTTTTTGTTTTCGGTATATTTCCGGCGACAATTGCTTTGTTTACAATAATAAGACAATTTCATCTTGATATTGAGAAGCCGATTACGAGGACATTTTGGGAAGTCTATAAAACCGAGTGGCTTAGAGGAAATGGGTATGCCGCAATTAGTTATATTATTGTATTGATTTTAGCTATCGACTTTTATGCGATATATATGGTGGATTCTTTATCCTTCCTTCTCATACCAACTATTATCATTGCCTTTTTAATTTTCGGAACTTTGTTTTTCTTCTTTCCAGTGTATGTCCATTTTGATTTAGCCTTTTTGGCAATGATCAAACAAGCATTTTTATTTACGGTTACTTCACCTTTCACGGTCATTTTAAATGCGTTAAGTATCGTATTGATCTATGGCATTTTCAATATTATGCCGGGTGCAATTCCTTTATTTGCCGGGAGTGTGCTTAGTTGGTTCGTTATGAAATTCTCTCTGCGTTCCTTTAAGAAAATTGAACAGCAAAAAGTAACGGAGGCTGTAACATGATAAACGGACTGCACCCTGAACTCGTTGAAAGTATTGACCGTAAATTAAAAAATTCTCGTACATTCGAGCAACTGATCATGAACAACACATTTGTCCATTATTCCGAGAAAAACTACCAACTTGATAATTGTTTAATCGAAGAAATGATGATAGGAAATATACGAGTCATCCGTATACAGCCGGAGAAAGCTAAACAAAATATGCCGTGCTTTATTTGGTTTCATGGTGGGGGGATGGTGTTTGGCAGTCCGGATGACAGCGTGCCTTATGTAACAGATTTTGTACATAAATTCCAAGCGGTAGTATTCATTCCGCAATATCGTCTTGCTCCGGAAAATCCTTATCCTGCTGCTTTAGACGACGGGTATGACCTCTTAAAGTGGATAAGTGAACATACAGATGAACTAAATATAGATCCAACGAAAATTATCGTAAGTGGTGCCAGTGCCGGGGGAAACTTGGCATTGGCCGTTGCTTTAAAAGCTCGAGATGAAAAAGGACCAAAAATCGCGGCGGTTTTACCGCTGTATCCAATGCTTGATGCAAAAGAAAGGCCATTTCATAAGAAATTTACTTCATCTGCTATTTGGAATGCTGAAAAAAACAAAAAAAGTTGGCTTGCTTATTTACCGGATAGTGAAAATATTCCTACTTATGCATCGCCTTTTTATGCAAATGTTGAAGGGCTTCCGCCTGTTTATACATTTATCGGAACGCACGATTTATTTTATGAGGAAGTATGTGAATTTGTGGATAAACTACAGCAATCTCGTGTACAAGTCCAATTTGATATTTACGAAGGATGTACGCACGGATTCGACTTGGAAGACATACCAATCGCCCTTGATGCTAAAAAGAGGCTATTGGACATTACTTCGAAATTATTGAAGTAACCGTAAAATGGAGACCCGCACGAGTGTAGCGGGTCTCCATTTTTTATGCCAGACCACTGTATGGATAAAGCACATTATTCGGATACATAATATCTTTTTGATTTTTAACAAACATTGCTCCCTCATCGATGAGCACATCTTGCATTACAGGAATTTTTAAATTATCCGGGGTAAAGCACAGTCTGATTTTTTCGGATTGAATAGGCAAGCAACCGAGTATTTCCTGTACATCAACCTGCTCTTTAGAAATGACGTCAATTAACTCAGCATACTCGGCTGTTTCATTCAAAATGGCGAATGCCTGAAACTTAGGAACATAGTAAATACAGTCCCGGTATTGCGTCAATGCATGGAACATTACGATATTTTCATTTTGAATCATACTCATTTTCTGACTGACAGGTTTTCTAAACACCGTTGTTTCATAAAATACATTTCTTGTAGGCTTATCATCAAGATTCACTTTCTTTACCTCAGTATGAATCGCCTCAATATCTTTTTTATCCACAGTAAATGTAGATTGTATACGCGTTTCAAAGCCAAACTTCGGATAAAAATCCAATACTGTATTATTCGCAAACAGGTATATGATATGTGCACTCACATGATCTTCCATCACCTTTTCCATAAGCTGACGGGACAACCCTTTCCCTTGGAATTTTGGATTTGTCATAACCGTCCCGATTTGAACAGCATTATACTGCCTGCCATCCAAAATCATCGTCCCGCTACTTGTAGATACATTGGCTACTATTTCGCCACCCACTTCAAACACATAGGGACAATATGTATCATTCCAATACCCTTGCTCATCCCATTGTTCAAAATCCAGACCGAAAGTATCGTTTGCCAGTTTAAAGAAACTTCTTTTTAGCTGGGGGTTAAGGCGTACAGCATCTCCTTTTATGAAATTCATTTCCATCCCTCCTTTTTAGAGCTCACTATTTTCATAAATAATCTGTCCTTCTGAAACAGTTAATACAACATCCTCGTTTTCATTTACGATATAAAAATCAGCATCTTTACCAATTTCGATTGACCCTTTTTTTTCAAATAACCCTAACAATTTTGCACTGTTTGTAGAAGTCAGCTTAGCCAGTGTCACATCTGATAATCCAAGCCACTCTTTCATATTTTTTCTGGACCTGTTTAAATTGAGCGTACTTCCCGCAAGCGCATCACTTCCGACTAATTTACACAAACCCTCTTCTACACGAACTTGTTGTCCACCTAAATCATAAATCCCGTCTGCTAATTCGGTTGCCCGCATACTGTCTGATATTAATATCATCCGGTCTTCACCAATCGTGTCGTAAATGAAGCGAATCATGTCCGGGTGAATATGAAAACCGTCAGCAATAATTTCCAGCATACACTCACTTTGCAGTAAAGCGACCTGCAAGCCTGGCTCCCGGTGATGGATCGGCCTCATCCCATTACAGAAATGAGTGGCATTCTGAATAAGCTGTTGTTCCAACATTGCCTTTGTCTCAGAATATTTGGCATCAGAGTGACCGATTGATGCTACAATTCCCTTATTTTTTAAGTACGTTGTAAGCTTGTGGTCTTCATCTAACTCTGCCGCTAATGTAATAAGCTTTATTTCATTTTGTGAAGACTCGTTTAAATGGTCAAATATTTCTACAGAAGGCTTTATTATAAACTGGTCGGACTGTGCCCCTTTTTGAACCGGGTTAATGAAAGGACCTTCTAAATGTATGCCGGCAATTTTGGCACCTCTTACATTGTTCTTCGTATTGGCAATCGATTGTACAACATGCTCGATCTGAGTTTCTGCCGCAGTCATCGTTGTTGCTAAAAAGGTGGTCACCCCGTATTTTGCAAGTGCTGTACTGATCGTATTTAGACTGTTTTCCGTTCCGTCCATAACGTCAGAACCTGACATTCCGTGAATATGCTGGTCAATCATTCCCGGCATCATTTTATATACTGACTTTGTTTCCACAAGTTCAATTTGTTCAGGCACTTCATCTTTTTTACAAAACCGGACTATTTTTTTGCCTTCAATAACGGCATAACAATCTTCCTCTATCCGCTGTTCCCGGACAATTTGGAGTGGTCCAATACACCATGTTTTTTCCATGAACATTTCCCTCCTCTACTTCGCCTTTTATATTCCCCATTATTAGCCTATACTTGCCATTTTTCAAGAAAATTCCTTTTAAAATAAAACAAAGAGATGGGGATAGAAGTAGAATTATATTTGGATAAATACAAAACTCTTTATTAAGAAACGGATATTTTGGAAAATTGATTGGAATGAAGGGCGAGTGTAGCTGACGGCTACGCCTTTCGCTACAAGCAAAGCTTCCTGCGGGAACAACAAAATTTATTTTGCGACGAAAGCGTAGCGACAGGAGCACCGATGCCTGAGACGTTCGTGTAAGGCCGTGCCCGCGGAAAGCGTCCCGGAATGGAAATCAATTTTTAACGCTCAGCAAAAAATGCTATTTTTCTCTATGAGAAAAATAGCATTTTTGGGTTATGTCCTACCCTCTTCTAAGAAAAAAATTAACGTTTATTAATTTCTTCCATTAAGATTTGGTTTGTTAATTGTGGGTTTGCCTGACCTTTAGAAGCTTTCATAATTTGGCCAAGAAGTGCTTTAATCGCACGGTCTTTACCAGCTTTGAAGTCTTCTACTGATTTTGCATCATTATCAAGAACAGTTGTTACGAAACCACGGATGACTTCCGGATCAGAAATTTGTACTAAGCCCTTTTCCTTCACGATTTTCGCTGCGTCTCCACCGTTTGTTACTAACTCAGTGAATACTTTTTTCGCGATTTTAGAAGAAATTGTACCGTCCGTAATTAATTTCACCATACCTGCCAAGTTTTCCGGTGTTAGAGCTGTATTTTTCAACTCTTTTTGCTCAGCGTTTAAGTATGCAGAAATATCACCCATTAACCAGTTAGCTGTTAATTTCGCGTCAGCCCCTGCATTTACAGTTGCATCAAAGAAATCGGAAATCTCTTTGTTTACTACAAGTACGTTTGCATCATAATCATTTAAACCTAATTCAGATACATAACGTGCTTTACGAGCATCCGGTAATTCTGGAATCTCGTTACGTACGCGCTCTACCCATTCATCAGAAATTGAAAGACGCACTAAGTCCGGCTCTGGGAAGTAACGGTAATCATCTGTACCTTCTTTAACACGCATCAGGATTGTTTTACCTGTTTTCTCATCAAAACGGCGTGTTTCCTGCTCAATAACGCCACCAGCCATTAATACTTCTGCTTGGCGGATTTCTTCGTGCTCTAAACCACGACGTACAAAGTTGAATGAATTTAAGTTTTTAAGCTCAGTTTTTGTACCGAACTCTTCTTGACCGTATGGACGGATTGAAATGTTAGCATCACAACGAAGAGAACCTTCCTCCATACGTACGTCAGAAACGCCTGTATATTGGATGATTGATTTTACTTTTTCAAGATAAGCATACGCTTCGTCTGGCGTGCGGATATCCGGCTCAGAAACGATTTCTACTAATGGCGTACCTTGACGGTTTAAGTCCACTAAAGAATAGCCGTCAGCATGCGTTAATTTACCAGCATCTTCTTCCATGTGAAGACGTGTAATGCCGATTTTCTTTTTGTAGCCTGGTGTATCACCTTTAGCTGGAATTTCGATTTCTACCCAGCCGTTTTTACCGATTGGCTTATCGAATTGTGAAATTTGGTAAGCTTTCGGATTGTCCGGATAGAAGTAGTTTTTACGGTCGAACTTAGTTTCTTGTTCGATTTCCATGTTCAATGCTAAAGAAGCACGCATAGCGTAATCTACTACTTGTTTATTTAATACTGGTAAAACACCTGGATAACCTAGGTCGATTACTGTTGTATTTGTGTTTGGTTCAGCACCGAAGTGGTTTGGACTGCTAGAGAAGATTTTTGAGTTTGTTTTTAGCTCAACGTGAATCTCTAAGCCAATGACTGTTTCAAAGTTCATTTTATTTTACCTCCCATAATGCTGGAGTTTGTTTAGCGAAATCTGTTTGTTGCTCATAAGCATATGCCACACGGTAAAGTGTTTCTTCATCGAAATGCTTACCGATAATTTGTAAACCTAATGGTAATCCATTTTCAAAACCGCATGGAACTGAAATTGCCGGTACACCTGCTAAGTTGATTGGAATTGTTAAAATATCGTTTGCGTACATTGTCAGTGGGTCATCAATGTTTGCGCCAATAGCGAATGCTGGTGTTGGTGCAGTTGGCCCGATGATTACATCGTAGTTTTCGAACACTTTGTCGTAATCAGCTTTAATTAAAGTACGTGCTTGTTGTGCTTTTTTGTAGTAAGCATCATACGTACCAGCTGATAATGAATATGTTCCAAGCATAATACGACGTTTTACTTCATCGCCGAAACCTTCAGCACGAGATTGTTTGTATAGCTCCAATAAGTTTTTCGCGTTTTCTGAACGGTAACCGTAACGAATACCATCGAAACGAGAAAGGTTTGAAGATGCTTCTGATGAAGAAAGAATGTAATATGCTGCTAATGCATATTTAGAGTGTGGTAAAGATACCTCATCTACTGTAGCACCTAAGCCTTTTAATACTTCCAATGCATCAAGCACTGACTGTTTTGCTGCTTCGCCAACGCCTTCACCTAGGAATTCTTTTGGTACAGCAATTTTTAAGCCTTTAATATTACCGTCTAATGCGGCTGCATAGTTTGGTACCGGCACATCTGCAGAAGTAGAATCCATTTCGTCTACACCTGAGATTGCTTCAAGTAATAATGCATTGTCTTTTACATTGCGTGTAATTGGTCCAATTTGGTCTAAAGAAGATGCGAATGCAACTAAACCGAAACGAGATACACGACCGTATGTAGGTTTCATTCCTACAACACCACAGTAAGCTGCTGGTTGACGGATTGATCCACCCGTATCAGAACCTAATGAAAATGGTACTTCACCCGCTGCAACTGCTGCTGCAGATGCACCTGAAGAACCACCTGGTACATGCGAAAGGTTCCATGGGTTTTTAGTTGTTTTATAAGCAGAGTTTTCGTTTGAAGAACCCATTGCAAATTCATCCATGTTCAATTTACCGACTGTGATCATGCCTGCATCACGCAATTTTTTTACGATTGTTGCATCGTAAATTGGCATAAAGCCTTCCAGAATTTTAGAAGCACAAGTTGTTTCCAATCCTTCTGTTACGATGTTATCCTTTACGCCAATCGGCATACCGAATAATGGACCGCGCTCCTCATAAGGAACTTGATCTAATTCAGCTGCTTTTGCAGTTGCTTGTTCTTTATTTAATGCTAAGAAAGCTTGTACATCGCCGTCCAACTTTTCAATGCGGTCAAACGCTTCTTTTGTTAAATCCGCAATTGTTAGTTCACCCGACTTTAAGCTCTCTTGCAATTGTGCTGATGTGCGCTCAAATACTGTCATGCGAGTGGTTCCTCCTATTACTCCATAATTGATGGTACTTTAATTTGACCTGCTTCTTGTTCTTTTACGTTCAGCATTACTTTTTCAAGAGGTAAGCCTTCTTTTGCTACGTCCTCGCGAAGTACGTTCACTAAAGGTAAAACATGTGAAGTCGGTTCTACATTTGTTGTATCTAATTCATTTAATTGCTCTGCGAAATCAGTAATTTTACCTAATTGTTCAGCAAATTTCTCTGCTTCCTCTTCTGTAATAGCAAGGCGAGCTAAGTGTGCTACGTGTTTTACTTCTTCTTTCGAAATGTTTGCCATTTGTTACACCTCCAAGTTATCGAATCAAATATACCTCGGCAAAATCGGATTATCCGCCGGGTCTATATGTGGAGTCAGTGATTGTTTTGGATACCCGCTGATTCTACATAAACCATGCCCATAATGATAACATTTTTCCTTGTAAAAATCTCCGCTTTAGGAAAAAATCCAGCAAACAATCCCCCACTTATGGCGATTTTTCGCCAAATTAACGCGTTAACGTAGTGAAGTAGATATCCTATGCAAAAAGAAAATACCACACTCGTAAAAGTATGGTATTTTTCGGAAGATTTTACTCATAAATATGAACAAAAGGCTTATCTTCATTCGGTTCTTTAATAATTAGTACTTCAGGTCCGTTAACAGAAGTAATACTCACCGAAATATACAGGTCAAGAGGTAAATGATTAAGCATTAAGCCGGTCAAATATTGTGTAAACCCTGTAATTTCAGCTGTTCCGTAAAACTGGATCGGGATTTCGATATCAAGCTTCTGGACTTTTTTGTTTTGGTAAAATCCAGTCGCAAATACACTCGTGAAGTTCGAGAAATATTTGTCGACATCTTGCTTGAAGTTTTGGAAATTCGTATTCAATTCTCGGTATACATCATCCGGCGAACTCATCGGGAAAGTAACGTATTTTTCATCGATTGCTTTCCACTCACCCAATTCTGTTTTTCCTGTCTCCGCGAAGTTATAGTCAGTATATGTCCCTGGAACAATCGCATTTCTTTCAGCTTGTTTAAATAAACCAATGACAATTGGAACATCTGCCAGTTCCGGACGGGCACGCAATCGATTGATAACTTCCTGCGCTATTTTTTTACCTTCTGCTTCTATTTTCGCATCGGGAATTTTTTGTTCAAAGAATTCTCCATACTGCTCTTTTTGATAATAGTAAACTGAATTTAAAGCTAAACCAATTGAAACACCAGCCAGCTTTACTTTGTTCTCATCGGTTTTTGTTAAATAATTTTGTTCCACAATATGGGCCAAATAAACCGGAGCTTCTGTAGCTTTTACAGTAGGTTCCATTTCCTTGCCTGTCTTCTCATCCACACTTGACGGGTTTAGACCTTGGAATTCCGGTCCTTTGTCTTCTGTTTGGTTTGGACGGGCTAACCAGTATTTCAATGTTTCTTCATCTAAATACTGACCTTCCTGGAAATAGTAGTTTTCCGTATCGAAATGATTTTGTGAAATACGCATCAAGCCTGTTTCGACTTCTTTCATATCGTACTTCGTATAAATATTGGAAACAACTAAACCACGGCTTGCACTTTCCTTATAAGGAATCAATGTACGATAAAATTTATCGTTTATTTGCATGTTCGGAATAATTGTTGTTTCCACAGCTTGTTCTGTATCTGATTCTTGCGTCAGTTCTGTATCAGGTGTGAGGTTTGGCGCACACGCTGACAACATCGCCGCTACAATTATCGCAGGTATCCAGCGATAACGTTTCATGAGAGCAAGTCCCCTTTACTATATTAATTGTTCGATTAGGCGCACTTCATCCCAAATTTCAATGCCTAAGCTTTGGGCCTTTTCAAGCTTCGAGCCTGCATCTTCTCCGACAATTACAAGGTCTGTTTTTTTACTGACACTCCCTGCAACCGTACCACCTAACTGTTCTATTTTCGCCTTTGCTTCGTTACGTGTCAATTGCTGCAATTTACCTGTCAGTACAATTGTTTTTCCTGCAAATGGATTTGCCCCTGCTTCCATGACAACTTTCTTGCCTTTATAGGACATATTCAAGCCAAATCCTTTTAGGCGTTCGATTAATTGTTGTACCTGCTCGTTTGCAAAATACGCTACAATCGATTCAGCCATTTTATCGCCAATTTCATGAATATCTTTCAATTCCTCTTCAGTAGCGACCATTAGTGCATCGATTGTTTCAAAATGAGCTGCCAAAATCTTGGCTGCTTTTTCCCCAACATGGCGGATGCCAAGACCGAATAGTAATCGTTCCAGCGAATTTTCCTTTGACTGAATAAGCGCTTCAACTAAATTCGTCGCCGATTTTTGTCCCATTCGCTCCAGGTTAATCAGCTGCTCTACTGTAAGTTCATAAAGTCCTGCTACATCTTGAATATAGCCTTCGCGCAGCAGCTGTTCGACTACCTTCTCGCCAAGACCATCGATATTCATCGCATTACGTGATACGAAATGCTTCACACCTTCCGCAATTTGCGCAGGACACTGAGGATTCACGCAGCGCAACGCTACATCAGTATCTATACGTACAACTTCTTCATCGCACGCAGGACAATGTGTCGGCATTTTATACGGTACGGCGTCATCCGGGCGTTGCTCCAGAACGACCCCCACAATTTGCGGAATAATATCCCCTGCTTTTCGTACGATGACCGTATCATCGATTCGAATGTCCTTTTCACGGATCAGGTCTTCATTGTGCAATGATGCACGGCTCACAGTAGTCCCCGCAACAAGTACCGGTGTTAAAATCGCTGTTGGAGTAATAACACCCGTGCGGCCTACTGTCAGTTCAATATCCAATAATTTTGTTATAACTTCTTCAGCCGGGAATTTGTAAGCAATTGCCCAGCGCGGCGATTTTGCTGTAAAGCCAAGCTCATCCTGATGAGCATAGCGGTTTACTTTAATGACGATACCATCAATTTCATACGATAAATTTGGGCGCGCTTCTGTCCACTTTTCTATAAACGCCAAAACGTCCTCAATAGTTTCGCAATACTCACGCTCTTTATTTGATGGGAAACCTAGCTCCTCCAAATACTTGAGCATTTCCCAATGTCCGTCGATGCCATAGCTTTCTCCATCTCCGCCAACTGCATATATAAACGTCGATAAATTTCGGCTTGCTGCAATTTTCGGATCTAATTGACGCAACGATCCTGCTGCTGCGTTTCGGGGATTTGCAAATAACTCTTCTCCATTTTCAGCACGACGTTCATTCAGTTTATCAAAAGATTTTTTCGGCATATAGGCTTCGCCGCGCACTTCTAATGTTACTGGTTCTTTTAAACGTAATGGAATGGCACGGATTGTTTTCAGGTTGGCTGTAATGTCTTCCCCTACTGTTCCGTCACCGCGTGTAGCACCTTGTACAAATACCCCGTTTTCATAGCGCAGAGATATGGCCAAGCCATCAATTTTCAGTTCACATACATACGAATAATTTTTACCGATTGCCTGCTCGATTTTCCGGTCGAAATCACGCAAATCTTCTTCATTGAAAGCATTCGACAAACTAAGCATCGATGTTTCATGCGTTACCTTTTTAAAGCCTTCCAATACCATGCCACCGACACGCTGAGTAGGAGAATCAGGATAAATAAATTCCGGATTAGCTTCTTCTAATGCGATAAGTTCATGTAAAAGCTGATCATATACGCTATCTTCTACTATCGGTTTATCCAGTACATAATACGCATAGCCATACTCATGAAGAAGCTTGTTCAATTCCGCAATTCTTTGTTCTATTTCATTCATCAAATGTTCCTCCTAAGCTTTCGTAATCGGCGCAAATTTCGCTAGTAAACGTTTTATTCCAGTTGGCGATGGGAAAGCGATGTCCAGTTCCATACCATCACCTTCACCTTTTACGCTTACGACCATACCGACACCCCATTTACCATGGGCAGCTTTGTCGCCTACTTTCCAGTCAAACTTATCCCCGCCAGTAGAATTCAGGCGTGACGTTTGGGAAGCAGGTGCCTGCACACTTCCTAATGAACGCTTCGGCATACGGTCATAACGGTTCGATTTAAACGGTAATGAATCATCACGATATGATGTAGTATTTGCTTTTGAAACTTGCTCTAACACATTTTCATCAATTTCGCGTAAAAAACGTGATGGGGCATTATAGCCTGTACGACCAAAAATTGTACGAGAGCCCGCACAAGACAAGTAAAGACGCTGTTCTGCCCGAGTCGCACCAACATACATTAAGCGTCGTTCTTCGGCCATTTCATCTTCACTTTCCAATGAACGTGAATGCGGGAATATATTTTCCTCCATGCCGATAATGAACACAACAGGGAATTCCAGTCCTTTTGCGGCATGCATCGTCATTAAAATGATTGTACCTTTCGCTTTTTCTTCTTCATCTAATGAATCAATATCAGCAATTAGTGCAAGATCCGTTAAAAATGCTACTAATGATTGGTCTTCACTGCGCGCTTCAAAAGCCTGTGTTACCGTTAAAAACTCTTCAATATTTTCCAGGCGACTCTCTGCTTCAATCGATTTTTCCGCTTTCAGCATTTGACGGTATCCTGATTTTTCAAGCACTTCTTCCACAATCTCTGTTACCGATAATTCTTGCTGACGTTCACTTAATGAACGAATCATATTATAGAAATTTTCAGCGGAATTAGCTGCCTTCCCTGAAAGACCCATAAATACAAGCTCACCCATCGCATCGAAAATAGAACGATCGCGTTCCATCGCATAGACAAGCATTTTATCAAATGATGTAGCACCAATCGCACGTTTAGGTTCATTGATAATTCTTGCCAGCGACAAGTCATCATCATTATTTGCAATTAAACGCAAGTAAGCAAGCAAATCTTTAATCTCTTTTCGATCATAGAACTTTGTACCGCCAACGATCTGGTAGTTCATATTCGATTTCACGAGCACATCCTCTATTACACGTGACTGTGCGTTTGTACGATATAAAATCGCGAAATCATCCAGCTTGTAATCTTCATCCTTCATAAGCTTTTGAATTGTACGTACGACATACTGCGCTTCATCCTGCTCATTGCCTGCTTTGTAAAGCTGAATCTTTTCGCCTTCCGGATTTTCTGTTCGCAGTACTTTTTTATAGCGGTCTTTATTCTTTTCAATGACGCTGTTTGCCGCTTGTAAAATACGCTTTGTCGAACGGTAGTTTTGCTCAAGCATAATAACCTTTGCTTCTTTGTAATCTTTTTCAAACGATAATATATTCGAAATATCGGCACCGCGCCAACGATAGATCGATTGGTCCGAATCCCCTACAACACAAATATTGCGGAATTTCTTCGCCAGTAATTGCACGAGCAAGTATTGAGATTTATTCGTATCTTGATACTCATCAACGTGAATGTACTGAAATTTATTCTGATAAAATTCAAGCACGTCCGGCGCTTCATTAAATAGACGGATTGTCAGCATAATTAAATCGTCAAAATCGAGACTTTGATTTTGTCTTAATCGCTTCTGATAGCCTTTATATACTTGTGCGACAATCTTTTCAAATGGATTATGCGGATTCATGTTCGCTTCAAAGCCGTCCACAGTAATGCACTCGTTTTTTGCCGAACTGATCGTATTTAAAATTGCACGCGGATCATATTTTTTCGGATCGATATTATCCTGCTTCAATATATTTTTAATAACCGTCAGCTGATCTGAACTATCTAGAATTGAGAAGCTTTTCGAATAGCCTATCCTGTCAATATTACGTCGCAAAATGCGTACGCACATCGAGTGGAATGTAGATACCCACATGCTTTCCGTTGTTCCGTTTCCTAAAATCCCGTCAATTCGCTCACGCATTTCGCGGGCAGCTTTATTTGTAAACGTAATGGCCAGAATTTTCGAAGGGTACACTTCACGCTCAACGACTAAATAGGCGATACGGTGTGTCAGTACCCGTGTTTTTCCAGAGCCGGCCCCTGCCATAATTAGGAGCGGGCCTTCTGTTGATTTCACCGCTTCAGCTTGCTGTGGATTCATTCCCGCTACTAAGTTTTTTGCTATATGCTCCATATTGCACCTTCCTATCTAAAGAACATTTGTTCCTATTATATAACACTTTTTACTGCTTGTACGGTTTTTAATGCCGCTTTTAAATCCTCATAAATAATATTTCCGACAACTACTGTATTGGCATGTGCAGCCATTTCCTTCGCTTGTTCTACGGACGTAATTCCGCCTCCATAAAAGAGCTTTGTATCATTTAATACTTCGGCTGTTGCTTTCACCATTTCAATATCACCATATGCTCCGCTGTACTCTAAATAAAAAATCGGCAATTTAAAATAGTTTTCGGCCATTCGTGCATATGCCACAACATCTTCCACCGTCAAATCCGTTTTCGCATCTGTTACCTGTGCTACTTTACAATCCGGATTCAGTACACAGTAGCCCTCCGCTACAAGCTCTTCCCAAATTAGTACATCGCCGTATTCTTTAATCGCTTCATGATGCAAATCTTTCACCCATTTTGTATCTCGACTATTCAACACGGACGGAATGAAATAATAATCATATCCTGGTGTAATGCTATCGACATTTGAAATTTCAAGCGCAATCGGTACTGAAAAACGACGGACACGTACGAGCAAATCCAAAACGCCATCCAACGTCACATCATCTGTCCCGCCAACTAAAATAACATCCGTACCCGATTCGCAAATCTGCTCTAATGCCTCATCCGAAATTTCCTTTGCAGGGTCCAGTTTAAATACATGTCTCCAGTTTAAATATTCCATGAATATATCCACCTATTCTCAAAATTTTTATATTGAACTTTTCATTATCTTAGTTTTTATTGACCATCTCTTAGTATAACGAAATTCGATGAAATATTAAAAGACTGAGCGGGGAAATCTGCTCAGTCTTTTAAGCTTGCTCATATATTTATGATTGGGCGCTTCTTTACTTTGACGTAAACGGCTTTTCGTCTGGATAAAGACGGCCCAGCATTTCATCATAAGTGTCATTTCCGTAGTCAAAGCAACGGCGTACACGGGAAATTGTTGCTGTCGAAGCACCTGTTTCCTTTTTAATTGTTTCATACGTTTTTTTCAAACGTAATAAATGTGCAACTTCAAATCGCTGTGCCAATGACTGAATTTCACTAATCGTGCACAAGTCATCGAAAAATTTATAGCATTCCTCAATATCTTTTAACTCTAGGACAGCTTTAAACAACTGATCTGTTTGATGACCGCGAATTTTTTCAATTTGCATGTGCCCACCATTTCCTCTCTACTCTGAATATATAACAGATGCCGCTAAACCTGGAGATGTTGGTACGAAATGTATCCATGTCTTTCCTTGAACTAACTTTACTTCCGATCCATCTTCTTCGACTGCCACCAGCAGGCCATCTGCATTTTTCCATTTTACTTCACGTATCGTCCCCGCTTGGGCTACATACGCGTTGCCGCCACCCGTAATTGTAATCTCGCGTCGACCCGCATTGTCTACAATTCGATGAGGCATTTCAAAAAATAAAATATTGGCTAATTCGATGGATTCATTTGTTTCGTAATCGATTGTTTCTACATTTGCAGAATAACGCTTGTACTGATTCGTTTCGGCATTGTAAACGTACTGACTATTAAATGAACCGCTATTATTGTATTTCATCGATACTTCATTAGCCGTTGTTCCTATTTTAACATTATCTTCGGCTTCATAAAATGGGTAGGACACTTTTTTCTGATAAAGTAGTGAAGTCCCTACTTTTTCGGCACCGGCCTTTACATTTTCGCCCGAAATATAGGAATTGTGTGGAGCGACCCTTGTTGATGAACGTTTAAAGAAAGTACCATCATAGTGCATGCCATTTATATTATCGACAACTCTTTGTGCAAGCATGGATTTCGCTTCAGGACTGTATCCGTGTGCAATATAAAATGCGTCCAGTCCTTTTGCGATATCAACGAAGTACGATCGCGCACTGCGAATCGGTCCGATAGATTCAGGAAGTTCAGACTGGTAAAGTGCTAAAAAGCGTGTCACATCACCTTCCGCCAGCATTTCATATACAACATCCGCCTGTGCAAGTCCAGATTGCGGACGTGCTTGCGGATGGTTATTAATCGTTGCAAGTATTGGACGCATCGTCACTTCTTCTGCTACTCGTTCCCCTGTAAATGGTGTAACAAATGGCAGTATTTCTTCCGCCTCCGCTACAATAATATCTTCCTCTACTTCTGTTTCTTCTATCTCTACAACAGGCTCCTCTGTTTGTTCTTTATCGGAACAACCTGTCGTTAAGGTTATGCCTAATAGTGCTAACATAAATATACTGCGTTTCATCGTGCTACTCCTCTCACTTT
This sequence comes from Solibacillus isronensis, assembly GCF_900168685.1. Taxonomy (NCBI): domain Bacteria; kingdom Bacillati; phylum Bacillota; class Bacilli; order Caryophanales; family Caryophanaceae; genus Solibacillus; species Solibacillus isronensis. Next base: position 176,152 of record NZ_FVZN01000010.1, read on the forward strand.
TATAGGTTTATCGCATTACAGCAGGTAGCATAACCTTATTTTTCATGACATCAAAAATCCCACGTGTCGTAATTCGAATATATGGTAAATGTGTCGATTGTAAAAACAGCAATGTGTAAATTGCATCTGTATGGTGATAACCACGTTTTTTCAAAGCACTCTTCAATGCCAGTTCTAGCGGAATTACTTCATTAACTGTCCCATCGTAAATAGAGCCGGCTAATGTTAAAGGAATACTTGTTACGATTTGATCATCTTCAACAAGCACAATCCCGCCATTCATTTTCTTCAGTTCCCGGAAAGCATGCTGCATATCGTGCATCGATTTTCCGATTAAAATTATATCTCCAGTATTGGAATACGATGAAGCAAAGCCTTTTACATGTGTCGCAAATCCTTTAATCATCGTATTAATACGCCATTTCCCATTTCGGTCAACAAGCATTAAATAGCTTTCATCATGTTCTGTAGATAATGTATGATGATGTCCGAGATTTTTTATACTATACGGCTTCGTAATAACATCATTCACCATTTCAACACCAATCGGCATCGAAAACTGAAAATCTCCTTCATGCAAATCAAAATCAATTTTCAAATTACCGAATAGTGATAAGTCAACTTCAGGAAATGCTTTCAAATCTTTATTGTCGCGCTTTAACCATACTCCTTTTGAAATGACCGCTTCAGGTGTCGGAGAATATTCATCCGACAAAATATTAATATTTGCATAGCGCCCTGTAGCAATGAGCCCATGCAGATTTGTCATATTATAATAGCGCGCAACATTATAACTTGCCATATTATAAGCGTCAACCGGACGCACACCTGCTTCAAGGGCAGCACGAATACATTTATCCATCACACCATCTTCATGGAAGCTCGGTGTGGATCCATCTGTCGTCATCATTAACTGATCAAATATTTCGTAGCCTTTATCGACAACCGCTTTTAATAAATTAGGTAAATCCGGGCGAATTGAAGAATAGCGGAGAGTAACAGCATAACCATGCTGCAAACGCGCTTCAATATCTTCAATCGTCATTGATTCATGGTCACCATCGACTCCTAGTAAACGCATTTTAGCCAACGTTTTTTCGGATGCTCCCGGTAAATGGCCTTCGATTTTTTTCCCTTTATGCTTAGCTGCCTGAATCCAGTAGAGCATTTGATCGTCCCCGCGCATCAGACGAGGCCATCCTGTCAGTTCCCCACCGAGCAGTACGTCATGACGGTCAAGCCATTCCAATACTGAGGCATTTGAATATAATTCCCTTTCATTTTCAAGCTCCGTTTGTGAATCGAAGCGACTCCACCAGTAAAATGAAAATGGCAATTTAGCAAGCTCATCCATAAAAGAAAACGCTTTCTTATTTTTCATTAAAGAAACAAGAGTCATATTGTCTGAAATGAATGTAGTCGTGCCTGTCTGTGCACTGAATTCTGCGAAGCTGTGGGGATTGTACAATTGAAAAGGATGTACATGCGGCTCAATATAACCTGGTACAACTACTTTTCCGGCCAGATCAATAACCTCTGTCCCTTCTACATTTGCAGGCAGTTCCTTCCCGACATAAATGATGCGGTCATTGGATATCCAGATGTTTCCTGTTGCCCAACTTTTCATCATACTATGTAAGTACTTTGCATTTTTTAAAACTAGACTCGGAGCAGCATGCCCATCAATGATACCCACTTGCTCTCGAATATTACTTAACTTCCAACTAATTTCCGGCATATTCTGCACTCCCTTCAATTTTTCTACCATAATATAAGGACGCTCATAACTTTTCCAAGATGCTTATACCAGCTCTAAAAAATATACTGCTGCGATTCAAGTAGCTTCAGCAATTGTCTTTAACAGCTGCTGAAGCTAGATTAATGCGTATTGATTTAAAAGAAAAACACATACTTAATTCAATATATTTTGCTTTATGTAGGCAATTGCTACAATATTCCTTTTGGTGAATTAATCGTAACATAGCACTTTCATAAAGCAAAGTGTTTCCAAAATAATTTTGAAATTTTCTAAAAAAAGGAGTGAAGTAAGTTGCTAACCCCCAATATTTCTGAAACAAACGCTTTTATTCGTATGATGTGCGGTGTTGCAATGACCGCATTCGGTGTCGGAAGAATCGCTCATAAACCTCAATGCACAGTTGGTCGCATGATGATTCTTGCCGGTTCAATGAAAGTGGCGGAAGGTTATTATCAATATTGTCCAGTAGTCGCAATGGCCAAATCAGAACAAATGAACGAAATGATGCCCGTCAATGATTAAGAGGTGGATCTAGGGTATGTTGAATAATTGAATATAGCGCTTTTAGGTTTGTAGAATCTCAGTTAAGAAATTGCAATATCAACATAATATTACGAATCAGTGTTATCACCAATTTCATCATCATAGAATAAAGGAAGGGCTGAATACCCTTTCTTTATTTCGCTTACATAAGCAAATAAAATTTAACCGTAAAGTCCGAAACAAAGTTGATGGGCTGCAAAAAAACAAGCCTAACTCCACGAAATAAAACACAATGAAACTTCCTAACTTCCACTATTAATATTTCCCATTAATTAGACAAGCAGAGCTTAAATTAAGGCTCTTATAATCCTATTAACAATATCAGAATTGAACCATTTATACCGATTTACAGGCTTACTTACTGTGCTCAGTTTCAATATGGGATTGCTGTTGTAACCCTATTAATTTATGCGTCATTCATTTGGAACAGGAGGAAACATCATTAGCGAATTTGAAGATAGACAAAAGGAATCCGAGGTACCATCGTTTGAAAAGATATTGAATCAATTCACGAAAGAGTATTTTTCATCGATAACAGATGAGCAGCAGGAAAATAGTAATAGCTTTCCCAAAAAGAATTCACTCAATTTATTATTGGCCCACTTACTCTCGAACAATAAATATGAAACTACATACCCTGTCAATGAAGAAGAAGAAAGAAATGCTGTAGAAAAAATAAATCAGCTCATCGATGAAAATAAAAAAGAATTCCTGGAGATTCTAGGCTTACTGAAAGACAGGACTTGATAGGAGGAATCCATATGGATATTGAAAGCGTGAAAAATAAGGATGTACTACAATTACAGCAAACCATCATCTTTTTAAAATCAGAAATCGCGAAATATCAAAACGAAATATCCACCCTAAAAAGTATGGACTATTATTCAATGGTAAATAGTCTTGGTCAGGAACTGAGTCAGTTAGTAAACGAGAAAAAAGAACTTTCATTGGAATTAATGATGCTGAGGAAAAGCTTTGAAAAAGAGCTTAGCGAGTTGCATGAAAATATTCAGTTACGTGAAGAGCAAAGAATAAAACTGATTTCTTCCATTGAATCACTTGTGGAAAAAAAAGAAAACTTACAGAAAGAAAACAAACAATTAAAAGAGACAATCGAAAAAACAGCTAAAACCGAGACTCCTTCTGCCCGATCAGAAAACTATATACTGGCCGTAGAAGAACTTGATCATTTGCTGCGTTCTTTCATGAACAGTAACATTGAACAATTACTTTCTCTACGTGAAACGATCAATCAACAGCACGATCTGTTAAAGCATATTAAAGATAAAAACGATAAAATTTATTCTACCCTTGAAGAAATGGCACAAATAAAAGATCCTGAAAATAATAGTTATTCTCCGACCAATGAACAATCCATTACCCGAATCAACCTTGAAAATCAGCTCCAAAATTTATTCATTCAAGCAACCAGTTTTGAAACAGAGCTTGATGAAAAATTACGTATACTGGATGAGTTTGATGACAAGTTACTACTACTCGCCATTGAGATTGAGAAACATAAAAAAGGCGATATATAACAGAAAGCTTAGAGAATAGGAAAGGCGACACGTGTGCACGTATCACCTTTCCTTTATTTAAATGTTCTCCAACCAATATCTTTGCGGAAGAAGAAATTCGTCCATTCCTTTTTTGCAAGTTCAGCATATACTTTTTCCTGCGCTTCTTTTAACGTAGCTGCTTCTGACGCCACTAATAACACACGGCCACCGTTACCGACGAACTGGTCGCCCGCAAGCTTTGTCCCCGCATGGAATACCGGCAGTTCAATATCCGAAAGCTCGGGTAGAGCATTTCCTTTTTCCACATCACCCGGATAGCCTTCAGCCGCAACAACAACTCCTAGCATAGCCTCTTCTTTCCACTGTAAATCAAATAGCTGATCTTTCATTAAGCTCATCATAAATTCACCGAAGTCTGAAGCCATACGTGGTAACACGACTTGAGTTTCCGGATCACCAAAACGTGCATTGAACTCAATTACTTTCGGGCCTTTCGCAGTTAAAATTAAGCCTGCATACAGAATACCAGTGAATGATACCCCTTCTGCATCCATTGCTTTTACAGTTGGCTCTACGATTGTGTCATAAGCAACTTTTACAATATCCTCAGAAATTTGCGGTACTGGTGAATAAGCACCCATTCCGCCTGTATTTGGTCCTTTATCGCCATCATATGCACGTTTATGGTCTTGAGCAATGACCATTGGGTAAATTTGCCCTTTATGTACGAAACTCATGAAGCTAAATTCTTCGCCCTCGAGGAACTCTTCCACAACAACACGGGAAGAAGAATCACCGAAACGCTGGTTACCGATCATATCTTCCACAGCTTCAATTGCTTCTTGTTCTGTCATCGCTACAATAACACCTTTTCCGGCAGCTAACCCGTCCGCTTTAATTACAATCGGGGCACCTTGCGCTTTAATATAATCAACCGCTTTATCCGCTTCTGTAAATGTTTCATGCGCTGCCGTCGGAATATTATATTTGTTCATTATCTCTTTTGCATAAGACTTCGAACCTTCGATTTTAGCCGCCGCTTTTGTTGGACCGAAAATAACCAAGCCCTGCTCATTGAAGTAGTCAACGATTCCTTCTGCTAATGGCTGCTCCGGACCTACAAATGTTAAAGCTACCTCATTTTCTTTTACAAACTGTGCAAGTGCTGCGAAATCTAGTGCATCGATTGCAACAATTTGTGCATCCTGCTTCATTCCGTCATTTCCTGGTGCTACGAATACCTTTTGTACAGATGGTGCATTGTTGAATTGCTTCGCGATCGCATGCTCACGACCACCACTACCGATTACAAGAATGTTCATATTAGCTTCCCCTTTTATAGAAATTTGGATAAAAAAAACGCCCGCCAAATTTTAGGCGAGCGTTTTTCATTAATGGTCGTTTACACTGCGCTACCCGACCAAAAGTAGTGCTGTGCATCTTACAATCAATGATTATTTTATTATTAACAGTGCATCTCCCGGCCAAAGTCGATACAGTTGTTAATAAAATTTGGTTACGATGGGGACCCGGCCAAGAATCGCCCAATCGTCTTATTTATCCCTCTCCCGGCCAGAAAGAAGAATAAATAAAGCATTTGCAAACGCTTCTGCTAACGTCCGGCCAGAACATTAGCGAAACTTTATTCTATTATAACGTAAATTTAATAATTTCTCTACTGCTAACTTATTAATTAATGTTTAAAGTGACGAACCCCTGTAAACACCATTGTAATACCGTATTTGTTCGCTGCATCAATTGATTCCTGGTCTCTAATCGAGCCGCCTGGTTGAATGATTGCTTTAATACCGGCTTTTGCCGCCGCTTCCACTGTGTCGCCCATAGGGAAGAATGCATCCGAAGCTAATGCCGCGCCCTGTGCTTTTTCTCCAGCTTGTTCAAAGGCAATTTTTGCTGCCCCTACACGGTTCATTTGACCAGCACCAACACCTAATGTCATTTGTTTATCCGTTACAACAATGGCATTGGATTTTACATGCTTCACAACTGCCCAGCCTAGTTTTAATGCTTCCCACTCTTCTTCAGTCGGTTCACGGTCAGTCACAACTTGAATGTTTGCATCTGTAAATCCGAAACGGTCCGGCTCCTGTACAAGTAAACCACCTTCAACCGCTACAACATTGAATTGATCCTGTTTTTCTTGTGTGAAATCGATTGTTAACAGACGAATGTTTTTCTTTTGCGTTAAAATCTCTAATGCTTCTTCAGTAAAGCTTGGCGCAATGATGATTTCAAGGAAAATACCCGATAACTTTTCTGCAGTTGCTTTGTCCACTTCTTTATTTAATGCAATGATACCGCCGAATATCGATGTTGGATCTGCTTCATATGCTTTATTGAATGCTTCTTCGATTGTTTCACCAGTACCGACACCACATGGATTCATGTGCTTCACGGCAACCGCTGCAGGCATTTCAAATTCTTTTACGATTTGCAATGCTGCATTTGCATCTTGAATATTGTTGTACGATAATTCTTTACCGTGTAATTGGGTTGCATAGGCAATTGAGAAATCTGAACCTAATCGTTTTGCATAGAACGCAGCTTTTTGGTGAGGGTTTTCACCATAGCGCAATGTTTGTTTCAGCTCATATGTTAACGTCAGGTTTTCCGGGAACTCTTCGCCAATTGCATTCGATAAATGATTGGAAATATACGAATCATATGCAGCTGTATGACGGAATACTTTCGCTGCTAAACGACGACGTGTTGTCAATGTCGTTTTCCCTTCTGCCTTTAGCTCTTCCAATACGGCAGAATAGTCATTCGCATCAACAATTACCGTTACATAATCATGGTTTTTTGCTGCCGAACGTAGCATTGTCGGACCGCCGATATCGATGTTTTCAATTGCATCATCCCATGATACATCCGGTTTGGAAATTGTTTCGACGAACGGATACAGGTTGACACATACAATCTCGATCGGGCGGATGCCATGTTCATTCATTTGCGCAACATGGCTTGGCTCATCAAACTTACCTAAAAGACCGCCATGAATCATTGGATTTAATGTTTTCACACGGCCATCCAAAATTTCCGGGAAGTTTGTTACTTCATCCACTGCTGTTACCGGAACATTGTTTTGTTGTAATAAACTTTTTGTTCCTCCAGTAGAAAGTACTTCATAGCCAAGAGCTACTAATTCTTTTGCAAATTCTAAAATACCATTTTTATCTGAAACACTAATAAGTGCACGTTTCGTCACGATTAGGTCCTCCAATTCATTTTATCGGTGAGCAATGCCCTCACAGGAGCGGCTCATGCGAATTTACTTTTTTACATTAAATAATTGCTGTAATGTTTTCGTGTATAGCGCATGTTCTAATTTATGTATACGCTCTTCTGTCGCTTCACGGTTACCATCGACAACGTCAACTGCTCCTTGCGAGATAATCTTTCCCGTATCCATTCCCGCATCTACATAGTGTACCGTTACACCCGTAACTTTTACGCCGTGAGTCATCGCCTGACCAATGGCGTCTTTCCCGGGAAATGATGGCAGCAGCGACGGATGAATATTGATAATTCGATGCTCATAAGCTGATAATAGCGTTTCCCCTACAAGGCGCATATAACCTGCTAATATGATCCATTCAATCTCTCGTTCTTGTAACAGTTCCACAAGTTTTGCTTCGTAAGCTGCCTTGTCGGCAAAAGTTTTCGGTGCAAGCTCCATAACAGGTATACCGAAATTCTGTGCGCGTGTCACAACATAAGCACCCGGCTTATCCGTAATTACAAGCTCGATCGTCGCGTTAAGCTCACCGCGACTAATCGCTTCTTGAATTGCCTGGAAATTACTACCGCTCCCAGAAGCGAATACGGCAATTTTCGTACCCATTACACTAAGCTCCCGTCATGTTCGCCGTTGAAAATAACACCTTCACCGTTCACAACGCGACCGATTGTGTAAGCTTTTTCACCTTCAGCTTCTACCGCAGCGATCACTTTATCTGCTTCACTCGCTGGAACTGCAATAACAAAGCCGATTCCCATGTTGAATACGTTATATAAATCTTTGTCCGCCAATGCACCTTTTTCTTTTAAAAACTCAAAAATGCGCAGCACTGGCCAAGATCCTAAATCGATTTCAGTTGCCAAACCTTGTGGCATCATACGTGGCAGGTTTTCATAGAAGCCCCCGCCTGTTACGTGTGCACAACCGTGTACATCAGCAGCTTTAAGTGCTGCTAAAACAGGCTTTGCATAAAGCTTTGTAGGTACAAGAAGCGCTTCGCCGATTGGGCCAAGGTCTTCATAGCCTTCTACTACTGCATCAACTGCGATTTCATTGTCTGCAAATACAATTTTACGTACTAATGAATAGCCGTTTGAATGTACACCGCTGGAAGCAAGACCGATTAGAACATCGCCTTCCACAATTTTTTCACCTGTAATGATGTCCGATTTTTCACATGCACCTACAGCAAAACCAGCTAAATCGTACTCGTCTTCTTCGTAAAGACCCGGCATTTCAGCTGTTTCTCCGCCGATTAATGCTGCACCGGACTGTACACAACCGTCCGCAACACCTTTTACGATTTGCTCAATTTTTGCCGGCTCAGCTTTTCCTACTGCAACATAGTCAAGGAAGTAAAGCGGTTCAGCACCTTGTGCAACAATATCATTTACACACATTGCAACACAGTCCACACCGATTGTATCGTGTTTATCAACCATAAATGCAAGCTTCAACTTTGTCCCAACACCGTCCGTACCTGAAATAAGAACTGGTTCCTTTAAGTTCAGTGCAGACAAATCAAACATGCCTCCAAAGCCACCAAACGTTCCCATCACACCTAAACGGTTCGTACGCTCTACATGTGATTTCATACGTTTTACTGCTTCATAACCTGCCTCAATATTTACGCCTGCCTGTTCATATGCTTTTGACATAATGTACTTGCTCCTCCTTAATTTCTAACAGTCTTTTTCATGTGGTAAAACTGTGTCCGGGAAAATCTCTGTCGGGTATTTACCTGTAAAGCATGCAACACAAAGCCCTCCATTTTCATCTTCAAACGGGCGGTTCGTTGCACGGACCATACCTTCCAACGATAAAAATGTTAGTGTGTCAGCTTCAATTGCTACTCGTATATCTTCCACACTGTGGCTTGATGCAATCAGCTCTTCATGTGTCGATGTATCGATTCCGTAATAACAAGGATCTGTCATTGGCGGTGAAGAAATTACAACATGCACTTCTGCTGCCCCAGCTTCCTTCAGCATGCGCACAATGCGTCTCGATGTTGTACCACGTACGATTGAATCATCTACCATGACAACACGTTTTCCTTTTACGACTTGTACGACAGGTGAAAGCTTCATTTTTACACCGCGTTCGCGAAGTTCCTGTGTCGGCTGGATAAAAGTACGCCCAACATAGCGGTTTTTAATTAAACCAAGCTCGTATGGAATACCGCTCGCTTCGGAAAATCCGATCGCTGCAGAAATAGATGAGTCTGGAACTCCTGTAACAACATCCGCTTCAATATGGGCACATTCTTTTGCGAGTTCTTTACCCATACGTTTACGTGCCATATGGATATTCACTTCATCAATATTTGAATCAGGACGTGCAAGGTATACATATTCCATCGCACACATTGTCCGTTTATCCTTTTCAACATAGCTGTCGACTTCAAGACCATTGTTTGAAATGATCAATAACTCACCAGGCTCCACTTCACGTACGTATTCCGCACCGATTAAATCAAATGCACATGTTTCAGATGCAACTACATAAGAATCACCCAGCTTTCCAAGTGAAAGCGGACGTAAGCCGTTTCGGTCACGGGCTACAATCATTTGGTCATTCGTCAATAAAATAATCGAGAATGCGCCTTTTAATAACGACAATGCTTCTTTCACTTTTGAACGAAATGGTGAGTGTTTAGATTTCTTAATGAGATGGATAACAACCTCTGTATCGGAAGTCGAGTTGAAAATGCTGCCAGAGCGCTCTAAAAACTGTTTTAAATGTGTCGCATTCACTAAGTTCCCATTATGGGCAATTGCCAGTGAGCCAGTTGAAGAACGGAATAATAACGGCTGAACATTTTCCAGTCCTTTGCCGCCTGCTGTTGCATATCGTACATGCGCAATTGCCGCATGCCCTACTACTTTACGTAATTTATCTTCATTGAACACGTCATTTACTAGACCTTCCCCGCGTACAGCCTGAAGCTGATTACCGTCAGTTGTGACGATACCAGCTCCTTCCTGTCCACGATGCTGCAATGCGTGTAAACCGTAATAACTTAAGTGCGCTGCATCTTGATTGCCCCAAATGCCAAATACGCCACATTCCTCATTTAAGCCTCTGATTTCAGCAAGCATGGAATTGCTCCTTTCCAGGCAGAACGGAATTCCTCCACAGTACCCTCAACAAGTACATCAGTTTCGCCGCTAATTTTAATGTTTGCGTCGTCTGTTACTGTACCAATTTTTTGTGCGTCTTTTACGATTGTTTCAAAGCCTTCTGCATGTTCAGCTTTCACTGTTAATACAAAGCGTGATTGTGATTCTGCGAATAGAGCCGTTGTTGCAGAGCCTGTTAATGCTACGTCTAAACCTAAACCTTTTGCAGCGAAAGTTTTCTCCGCTAATGCAACCGCAACTCCGCCTTCAGAAACATCATGCGCTGACTGAACAAGTCCTGCTTGAATTGCTTCCAAAATAGATTGTTGACGTGCCGCTTCTACTGTTAAGTCGATTGAAGGTGCTTTACCTGAAATGCCGCCTTCCACTAACTTTTGTAATTCAGAACCACCGAATTCTGTTTTTGTGTCACCTACTACGTACACAACGTCACCGGCAGCTTTAACTTCCTGTGTTGTAACATGCGCTAAATCTTTTACTAATCCCACCATACCGATTGTTGGTGTTGGATAAACCGCTTCACCTGAACGCTCGTTGTACATTGATACGTTACCGCCAATTACTGGTGCATCTAATGCTAAACAAGCTTCCGCAATACCGTCAGCCGATTTTTGGATTTGCCAGAAGATTTCTGGTTTTTCCGGGTTACCGAAGTTAAGGCAGTCTGTAATTGCAAGTGGTTGTCCACCAGAACATACGATGTTACGAGCTGCTTCAGCAACAGCAATTTTCCCGCCAGTTGTCGGATCAAGGTAAATATAGCGAGCATTACAGTCTGTCGTCATCGCCAACCCTTTATTTGTACCACGTACACGTAATACTGCTGCGTCCGAACCTGGTGCTACAACTGTATTTGTACGAACTTGATAGTCATATTGATCGTAAACCCACTCTTTTGAAGCGATTGTTGGTGCTTTTAAAAGTGCTGTTAACGTTTCTTTATAATCTGTTACGTTTGGTTCTGCATTTTCCATTGCCTGATATTCTGCAAAGTAAGCTGGTTCTGTATCCGGCATATTGTAAACCGGTGCGTCTTCAGCCAGTGCATCTGCAGGAACTTCTGCTACAACTTCACCTTTGTGCAGTAAACGAAGCATTTTATCTTCTGTTACTTTTCCTACAGCTACAGCATCAAGTTCATATTTATCGAAAATCGCTTTAATTTCATCTTCACGACCTGCTTTTACAACGATCAGCATACGCTCCTGAGATTCTGATAACATCATTTCGTAAGCTGACATGTTTGTTTCACGTTGAGGAACTAAGTCCAAGTTCATCTCTACACCAGTACCGGCTTTAGAAGCCATTTCCGCTGAAGATGAAGTAAGACCTGCTGCACCCATATCTTGAATACCAACTAATGCATCTGATTTTACAACTTCCAGACAAGCTTCAAGAAGTAATTTTTCCATGAATGGGTCCCCAACTTGTACTGCCGAGCGACTTTCTTCAGTATCTTCTGTCAATTCTTCAGATGAGAATGTTGCACCGTGAATACCGTCACGACCTGTTTTCGCACCAACGTACATTACAGTATTTCCTACACCTGCAGCAACACCTTTTTGGATATCCTTATGATCGATTAATCCGACACACATTGCATTTACAAGCGGATTACCTTCGTAGCAAGGGTCGAAACCAATTTCGCCGCCTACTGTCGGAATACCGATACAGTTTCCGTAACCGGCAATACCAGCAACGACTTCTTCAAATAAATACTTACCGCGCGCTGACTTTAACTCACCAAAACGTAAAGAGTTCAGCATCGCAATCGGACGTGCACCCATTGAGAAAACGTCACGGATAATTCCGCCAACCCCTGTTGCAGCACCTTGGTATGGTTCAATCGCAGATGGGTGGTTATGGGATTCCATTTTGAATACAACTGCCTGCTCATCACCGATGTCAACAATGCCGGCACCTTCACCAGGGCCTTGCAGCACTTGAGGACCTTTTGTAGGGAATTTACGAAGTACTGGCTTCGATTTTTTATAAGAGCAGTGCTCAGACCACATTACCGAGAAAAGACCTGTTTCTGTCCAGTTTGGAATGCGACCTAATTTTTCAATTGCTAAGTCAAATTCCGCATCTGACATCCCCATGTCCGCATAGAGACGTTTTTCCTTAATTTGCTCTGGTGTTGGTTCGAAATTAGTTGTTAACATGCTGTTCCCTCCACTGCTTCACAATTGATTTAAATAGTTTAAGACCATCTGCACCACCGACGATTTCATTTGCAGCACGCTCTGGATGTGGCATCATTCCGAGTACATTGCCTTCTTTATTGATGATTCCAGCAATATCCGCTAAAGAACCGTTCGGATTTTCGCCTTCATATGTAAAGACAATCTGATTATTGACTTGTAATGAAGCTAATGTTTCATCATCGCAGTAGTAGTTGCCTTCACCGTGCGCGATCGGAATATTGATTACTTCTTCCTCTTCATATCCGTTTGTAAATAATGTGTTGTTGTTTTCAACTTTTAGCTGTACTGTACGACACATGAATTTCAGATTTTTATTGCGGATAAGAGCTCCTGGTAACAGCCCTGCTTCCGTTAAAATCTGGAATCCGTTACAAACACCTAACACTGGTTTGCCTTGTGCTGCAAAGTCTTTTAAAGCTGACATAATGTTTGATTGGTTTGCCATTGCGCCACAACGTAAATAGTCTCCATATGAGAAACCGCCAGGCACTAATGCCCCGTCAAATCCGTCTAGACTTGTAGCTGTATGCCAAACATATTCTACTTCTTCACCTAGCTCGTCCTTAATCGCATGAAACATGTCGATATCACAGTTAGACCCCGGGAAAACGAGTACTGCAAATTTCATCGTATTATGCCTCCTCAACTTCGTAACGGTACTTTTCGATTACCGTGTTCGTTAATACTTTTTCGCACATTTCTTTCACGATTGTGTTGATATCACGGTCAGTATCTTCGATTGATACTTCCAAATACTTGCCGATACGTACGTCAGAAACTTCACCATAACCGATTTTTTGCAATGAACCTTGAACTGCAGAACCTTGTGGATCCAGGATGCTTTCTTTTAATGTTACATATATTTTAACTTTCTTCATAAGTTAGTTGCCTCCAAGTTTTTGTAATATAATCTCATATACTTCCGTTAGATTGCCTAAATCACGGCGGAATACGTCTTTATCAAGCTTTTGCTTTGTATTAGAGTCCCATAAACGACAAGTGTCAGGAGAAATTTCATCGGCAAGTAAAATATTGCCGTCTTTATCACGACCAAATTCAAGTTTGAAGTCGACTAACGTTACACCAACAGCAGTAAAAATCGGACGCAGCACTTCATTCACATGCAGTGCCGCATTATATAGCTGTTCTACTTCCACTGGTGTCGCGATATTCAGCACGTCAATATGTTCTGTTGTAATCATTGGATCACCTAATGCATCATCTTTATAATAAAATTCGACGATCGGACGCTTTAATGGAGTACCCTCATCCAAGCCTAGACGTTTTGCCAGGCTGCCAGCAGCAATATTGCGTGTAACAACTTCGATTGGAATAATTTCGACTTTACGTACAAGCTGTTCGTTCGCTGAAAGTCTTTTTACGAAATGTGATTCAATTCCGTTTTCTTGTAACTTCTCGAAAAGTAATGTCGTAATTTGATTGTTTAAATTTCCCTTACCAGCAATCTCGGCTTTCTTCTCGCCATTAAATGCTGTTGCACTATCCTTGTATTCAACAAAAAGTATTTCAGTATCTTCTGTTGTATATAATCGTTTTGCTTTCCCTTCATATAAAAGCTGGCCTTTATTCATGACGTATTCCTCCTGATTAATTGATTAGTTAGTTAAGACCTAAACGTTCGAAAATCAAATCAACATTCTGAATATGGTAGTTGTAGTCAAAGCAGTCTGCAATTTCTTCCGGTGATAGATATGCTGTGATTTTTTCACTAGCTTCCACAAGCGGACGGAATTGTGTTTGCTCATCCCAAGCTCGCGCTGTTAATGGCTGAACCGTATCGTACGCTTCCTCACGTGATAATCCTTTATCGATTAACGCAAGTAAAATACGCTGTGAGTAGATCAGACCAAATGTACGCTCCATATTGCGTTTCATATTGTCAGGGAATACAGTTAAGTTTTTCAAAATATTACCGAAACGATTTAACATATAATTTAATGTAATTGTGGCATCTGGAATAATGACACGTTCAGCAGAAGAATGTGAAATATCACGTTCATGCCATAAAGCTACATTTTCATAAGCTGTCAGCATATAGCCGCGCATTAATCGTGCCATACCTGTCATATTTTCAGAGCCGATCGGATTCCGCTTATGCGGCATAGCTGATGAACCTTTTTGCCCTTTTGCAAATCCTTCTTCCACTTCACGTGTTTCGGATTTTTGCAGTCCGCGGATTTCTGTCGCAAACTTTTCAATTGATGTAGCAATCAAAGCCAGTGTAGAAAAGTATTGGGCATGACGGTCACGCTGCAATGTTTGTGTAGAAATTGGCGCAGCTGCTAATCCAAGATGTTCACATACATAGCTTTCCACACGCGGGTTAATATTGGCATATGTTCCGACAGCACCGCTCATTTTACCTGTTTCGATAACTTTTGCGGCTTCTTCAAAACGTACTAAGTTACGGCGCATCTCTTCAAGCCATAATGCCAGCTTTAAACCAAATGTTGTCGGTTCTGCATGCACACCGTGCGTACGTCCCATCATTACTGTAAATTTATGCTCTTTCGCTTTTTCAGACAGAATAGCGATGAATTGATGTAAATCTTTACGTAAAATTTCATTCGCCTGCTTGATTAAATATGATAGTGCTGTATCTACAACGTCCGTTGAAGTTAAACCGTAGTGCACCCATTTCTTTTCCTCACCAAGTGCAGGTGTTTCCGAAACAGCTCGTGTAAATGCTACTACATCATGACGTGTTTCCTGCTCAATTTCATAAATACGATCAATATCAAATGATGCATTTGCACGTAATTTTGCTACATCTTCTTTAGGAATTTCCCCGATTTCAGCCCAGGCTTCACAAGCTAAAATCTCAACTTCAAGCCATGCTTTAAATTTGTTTTCTTCTGTCCAAATTGCACCCATTTCAGGACGTGTATAGCGTTCTATCATAAATCTTCTCCTTTTACTCCGGCCAGATACCGGAGTCTGTAATTTGTTGTAATGCTGTATTTATATCATCTGTCATGATTGTGACATGACCCATTTTTCGATTTACCTTTGCTTCTGACTTACCGTACAAATGTACAGACCAGTCAGGAAACTTTGAAATTGAATTTGTTAATGGAACGACATGCTGACCAAGTACATTTACCATAATCGATGGCGCCCAAAGTTTTGGTTTACGTAACGGCCAACCGCATACTGCACGAATATGCTGAGTAAACTGTGAAATATTGCATGCCTCAATTGAATAATGGCCTGAGTTATGCGGACGTGGTGCACATTCGTTAATTACAATACTGCCATCTTCAAGAACGAACATTTCAACTGCCAATGTCCCAATCAGTTGCAGTGAATCCGCAATTTTTAGAGCAGCTTCCTCAGCTAATTGTGCTGTAGACTGTTCGATACGTGCCGGCACAATCGTTTCATGCAAAATGTGGTTTATATGAATATTTTCTCCGACAGGCAAGCAGTATGTTTCACCATCTCCATTGCGTTGAACGATGACTGAAATCTCTTTCTTAAATGGAACAAAGCCCTCTGCAATACACTGTGAATGAGCAAATAATTCTTTTGCTAATGGTAAGTCCTCAGCAGATTTCAATAACTGCTGGCCTTTCCCGTCATAACCGCCCCGTGCTGTTTTTACGATACATGGGAAGCCGATTTCTCCGATGTTTTCTTGAAGTTCTTCATATGTAAAAGCGACAGTATATGGCGCAACCGGACAGCCTGCATCAACAATCATTTGCTTTTCTGTGACACGGTTTTGTGTAATACGTACAAGCTCTGCACCTTGAGGGACATAGGCCATTTGTGTTAAACGCTTTAAGCCATCGTAATCAATGTTCTCAAACTCATATGTTATGACATCACTTACTTCTGCAAGTTCTTCCAATGCTGCTTCATCATCATAAGCTGCGACGATTCGTATGTCTGCCACTTGTCCACAAGGAGAATCCATTGTTGGTTCCAGTACTGCAATTTTATATCCTGCTTCCTTTGCTGCAACTGCCATCATACGTCCAAGCTGACCACCGCCGATAATACCGATTGTTTGTCCAGGATAAATCATTTTCGTCACGTTAAGTCACCTGTGCTTTCCAAAACTTGAGCTTTTGTCGCTTCACGTCTTGCCTCAAGCTTTGCAGCAAGCTCCTGATCAAACGCTCCTAAAATTTGCGCTGCAAGCAGACCAGCATTTGTTGCGCCTGCCTTGCCAATCGCTACAGTTGCGACTGGTACACCACCTGGCATCTGCACAATCGACAGTAGTGAATCAAGTCCGTTCAGTGCACGTGACTGTACTGGTACTCCAATTACAGGTAATGTCGTTTTTGCTGCTACCATACCTGGTAAATGAGCTGCTCCACCAGCCCCTGCAATAATTACTTGAATACCGCGTCCACGCGCAGCTTCAGCATATTCAAACATTAAATCTGGTGTGCGATGTGCTGAAACGACTTGCTTTTCATAAGGCACATGCAACTCGTCCAATATGTCACAAGCATGCTTCATCGTTTCCCAATCACTTGAACTTCCCATAATAACGCCAATTTTCGGATTCATGAATTTCGCTCCTTTAAACATCTTCTCCACTTGTTAAAAATCAATGTAAAAAATCCTCAAATAAACTGCTCTCTACGCTCTACGCATGAGAAAGCAATCTACTTGAGGACTGAGCATTAAAAGTATATGTAGATAATTGCATTGCGATCCACATCCTTTATTCATCATACCTGAAGTTGCTTTCCCACATAGTCCGGTATTTACGGTGCCGGGTAGAGACACTAGAGCCATATTCTCTAGCATATATGAGGGATTAAATGTTTTTCCTGTTCACATTTTAACAAGGGTTACGCATAAAATCAATGTAAAAATGCGAACGATATTTTTAAAGAAAAAGATAATGTTCGGTTTTCAATCGAATCGTCTGTTAATCTTCTATCAATACACCTTTAAATTGTATTTTTTGACGTAAGTAAACAGGTTCGCCATTTACCTCTTCAAATACAGGTTCTTCTCTGCGTCCAAATGGCATATAGCCATCTTTCTTCATTCTTTCAAGGCATTGCTCGATTGTTTCATTTTCTTCTACTTCATACCATACTTGCTTTTTAGCCAAAAAGGTCATCCTTCCACATGTAAAATATCGCTCTAACTATACCACGATATTTTTAGTACTTTCTAATAGAAAGAATTAATTTTGTGAACGATTTGTCACAACTGGAAAATAAAAAGGAGCAATCACAAATTCCTATGATTGCTCCTGTTCATTTTATTTTATATACTCCATTTGTTCTGTTAACTCAAGAACATCCTCAAATGTTAAATCAAGATTTTCAATAATAATATTATAGCGTAAGCCTTCTTCATCCCATTGGATTAATTTGAAAGTTTCTAAATCAATTTTAGATCCTTTTTGTCCGCGTACTTCAATTATCTCTTCATCTTCACCGATGGACTCCATTGGCTTGAAGATTGAAAGAGAAAATTGCTGTTCACCGTTTTTGGAATAAGTTAACGCAATCTCTCCTGTTTCTGCCATCCCCATATCCTCTATTCCTTCCAATGTGTAACCAAGTGATTCAGGGAAAGATTAGAAAGGAACCTAGCTTCTCGACAGCTTCCTGCTTTGTTAATTGTTCGATTGGCTGAAAAGACTCGGTTTTAACATTAGCATCTTCCGGAATGTCCAGAGTAAATTTGGAATCATCAATTTTACCGTTCGGTTCAAATTTTGTAAATTCAGTAGTTATTTTCATATCGCCACTTGCCGTTATTGTCTTTAATGTCATCCATGTTTTTTTATCTACCCATACTTCAATATCTCCAATAAGCGTATTTTGCTTTTTAGCTTTTGCGATTAAATGGTACGTTTCATGACCGGCAATCTTTTCTTCTTCACCAATCGTAATATCATGGGAATTTTTTATTTGTTCCAATGTACGTAATGCCTGCTCTTTTAACGTTGGTCTAACTAAGTTTTCAACGTCTGGACCGAGCTCAAAAATGATCGCTTCATTCATTGTTTTCGAATAGGAAGTTAATGTTTTGCCGTCGTTAACAGCAATTGATTCCTCTCCTGTAGAGTCAACCATCTCTACACGAGTCTTTCCGTTTTTTTCCCATTGCTTTGAAAGTATTTCGGTCCCGTCATCCATTGTCATTTTATATTCTCCATAAAAAGAATCAAGCTCAGACGTTTCCTGCATCGCCTGATTTAATATTTCCTGGGGTGAATAACTTTCCTCATTGCTGCATGCCGCTAAAGATAGCGTTAAAATTACCGCTGCTGAATAAATCAATTTTTTCATTTTATCCATTCCTCTCTTCTTCAATTAATGGTAGCCATATGACAATCGCTAACTGATTTTGCTGTGCTATAGCTGTAATTGTTCCATCGTGCTTAGCCATAATTTGCTTTGCAATACTTAAACCGAGACCAGCCCCCCGCTCACCAATATGGCTCCGGGAATCATCAATCTGATACAGCGGATCAAACATTTGTTTACACTGCTCTTTCGTTATTGTTACACCGCTGTTTTGTACAACCATATAAACGCCTTTTTCCGTAAAGCTTTCTGCTAATTTCCCTCTACTCCAAGTAGGAACATTCGGTGTTTCAAATGCGGATACATAAATCGTCCCTCCAGGATTTGTATACATCCAGGCATTCGCGACAACATTATCGACAACGCGCATTAGCTGCTTCGGATTTACGTAGTAACTTCCTTCAACATTAACTGTTGTTTTCGCTTCAAACCCTTTTTCTCTACTAATCTGTTCATAGTCACCTAAGAGCATATCAAAAAACTCTTCGCCTTCGACTTTTACAAGTTCCAGTTCATATGTTGGTGACTGCAATAATGTCAACATCATTAAATCATCAAGCAACTGCTTCATGTAATCCGATTTGGACTGAATGATCTGCAAATATTCCTGATGATCCTTCTCAGAATGGTTCCCGTACCTTAAACTTTCTGCATATGCTTGAATTGATGTTAGAGGCGTTTTCAAGTCATGCGACAGACTCGCAATCATAAATTCCTTTTGCTGCTGCTCCGATGCAAGCTTTTTTCGAGTTGCTATAATTTCCTGCTGCATTAGTTGAAAGCTCTCGGTTAATTCCCCGATTTCGTCCTTTGTTACAGGTAGCGGAATTGTTGCTTCATCCTTGGCAAAAGCACGCATTTGTTCCATTAGTCGTTTTGCCGGCTTATTGAGGCGTCTATTCAGCAAATAGACAACCGCCCCGTATATAATCAGCATTACTATAATTAAACTAGTTATGACAAGTAGCGATTTTGTATTTACTTGTTCCAGCCATTCCGAACGCACGAGCGCAATTTTGTATACACCCTTTATTTCCCCATCTTTATAGACAGGCTCTTTATAAACAAATGTCTTATAGTTTTGTTCAAATTCATATAGATTTTTATAAACCATACTTTTCGATTCAAAGCTGCTGAAAGAGTTAGTTAAATTTGAGGAATAATAAATCTTTCCATTCGGACTATACAGCGTAATCATCAACTGATCGGACGTCAGTTTCTCGACTTCCTTATAATTTGCATTAATATTGTAAAGCGATGGATCATCCAGTTGATCTTTTAAATCTGTAACAACTGCCCACTTTTCAAAATATTCATCAACACTTTTATCTTGGTAGTACGCGTTAATCGTTACATAAAGACCATACAATGCAAGTAACGGCAATATCATGACAAGCAAGTACGTAAGTAGAAGCCATGATTTAATCTTCATACTTGTTCACCTATAAAGCGGTAGCCCTTTCCCCATACAGTTTGTATATAGTTAGGTGACTTTACTGGATCGTGCAGCTTCTCCCGCAATGCTTTAATATGCACCGTTACCGTATGTGTCTGATCCAGCTCAATTTGGTGCCAAACAAGGGTATACAACGCTTCCTTTGTAAATAGCTCGAATGGATTTTGTGCCAATACTTTCAGTAACGCAAACTCTTTTTGCGTCAAGTTTACTTCATCCTCTTCGATATAAATACATTCTTTTACCCAATCGATTTTTAAACCATGTTCATATGAAACCATTTCATTTGCTGCAAAAACTTTATTATATCGCTGCCATCTCCGTAATTGAGACCGAACACGTGCTTTTAATTCTTCTAAAGAAAACGGCTTTGCCAAATAATCATCAGCATCTTGTAATCCTGTGACTTTATCCGTTTCTTTGCTTTTTGCGCTGATCATAATAATAGGGACATCGCTTTGCAATCGAATATGTTCAATCATTGATAACCCATCCATTTCAGGCATCATCCAATCAACAAGTATTAAGTCATAGTTTCCGGCGGAAAAATCTTCTAACCCTTCTATTCCTGTCGTTGCCCATGTTACTGCATAGCCTTCCTTTATTAACGTATCTTTAATAATGCGCGCAATTTCGCGGTCATCTTCCACTAAAAGAATTTGTTGTGCCATCATGTACGCCTCCTACAATCACTATAGCAAGTAATTTTTCCGATAATTGTAACTTTATAAATCCTTTATATTTTATCTTACTTTGTACTGTCTGTTTAAAGATAGCCAAAGTTATCTTTCACTGTAAAAGATGATTATTTTAAAATGGGTATTTATGTTAATATCAACTATATAGTTAAAGGAGGTGTCGTAAAGAATGGAAGTCATTTTTGAAAAGATGAACAGCAAGATGGCCACTGCAATCCTCGATTGGAAATATGAAGAGCCTTACAATTTTTATAATAATGAACAGACAGTGGAAGCTTTGGAGGAACTACTGGATGGTTCCTACTATGCCGTTGTTAATAACAATAAAGAGGTAATTGGGTTTTTCTGTACCGGGGAGAGTGCTCGGGTACCTAGCGGAAATAAGTTTGATGTTTATAAGGAAGATTTTATTGACATGGGAATCGGAATGCACCCAAATCTGGTGGGTAAAGGCAAGGGCTTCGAATTTTGTACGCGTATTATGAGATTCATTGAGGATAACTATCCAAGTAAATCGCTAAGATTGACCGTAGCAACGTTTAATGAAAGAGCCATTCATTTATATAAAAAGCTTGGTTTTATTAAAGAAAATGAATTTAGCAATAATATGACAAAATTCATGACTATGGTCAGACTATAATCGACCTTTATGAATTATTTATAACAACAAAAAAACCACTGATTCCTCAGTGGTTTTGCGTGTGCGAAGCGACGTCCTACTCTCACAGGGGGAAGCCCCCAACTACCATCGGCGCTAAAGAGCTTAACTTCCGTGTTCGGTATGGGAACGGGTGTGACCTCTTTGCCATCATCACTTCACTATAGTGGGCTCTAAATAAGCCTGTGTAAAAGAATTTTCATTCTTTCAAAACTGGATAAACGTTTCATTGATTTTTGCAATAAAATGTGGTTAAGTCCTCGACCGATTAGTATTCGTCAGCTGCATGCGTCACCGCACTTCCACCTCGAACCTATCTACCTG